>NZ_AUIW01000014.1 GCF_000423905.1 Thermus antranikianii DSM 12462
ATCCGAGCGGTACAGGTGGATGGGGGTAGCGAGTTCATGGCGGAGTTTGAGGTAGCGTGCCAAGGCCTGGGCATCGCTCTTTTTGTGCTGCCTCCCCGGAGTCCTAGGCTTAACGGGCACGTGGAGCGGTTGCAACGGACTTTTAGGGAAGAGTTTTACACCCGACCCTTGCCCACGAGGGTTAGCGAGCTACAGGTGGAGCTTAATGCCTACCTGGACTACTACAACCGCAGGAGACCCCACGTGGCCCTGGGTGGCCTTGCTCCCTTGGAGTTCTTGGCTAAGATACGGGAGGGGTCGGTTCCCTAAGGTGTCTCAAATGTCGTGGCCGAGTACACCCCCTGGAAAACGTCCTTGTGGTAGAAAGCCTGGCGGACCTCAAGGGCAAGCTGGGCCAGGTGATCGTCATGATCCTGGTGGTGAAGTTCTTTGAAAAGGCCTCGGCCTTCAAGCCCCAGACCTCCTTGGACTTCCTTCTCTTCGCCGGCGGGGTGGCCCTTCTGGCCTCCGCCCTGTGGTTGGCCAAGGCCAGAGAGTAAGGGACTTGCTGGTCTACCTGGACCAAAACCACGCAAGCCGCATGGCCAAGCACCGCCTGGGCCAGCGGGGGCACGAGGCCTTCGGCGAGCTCTACCTGGCCCTGAAGGGCCGGGTCCTGGCCCCTCCAAGCCCCTTCCACGTCCTGGAAACCCTCTTCCCCATCCGAGGTCCCGAGGAAAAGGCAGGCTACCTGCTACCCGCCTTGCAGGACCTCTTCTCCGAGCTTTCCCAGGGGTACTGGGTGCGCCCCTGGCAGGAGGTGGCCGTGCGCCAGAAGAGGGGGCTTTCCCGGGAGGACTTCCTCTGGCGCGGGGGTAGCTGGGAGGCCCCCGCAGACCTCTCCCCCTTCCAGGGCCTGCCCGAGGCCTTGAGGGGCCTGCCCTACCGGGAGGCCCTCGAGGCTGCCCTTCAGGAGATCAAAGGGCGCACCGGGCTCAAGGAGGTGCCCTTCGTACGCCTTTTGGCCGAGCTTCTCGCCCGCATGGCCTCGGACCTAAACCGCAAGCCCCGCCCTTCCGACCTTTTGGATGCGGTCATGGCCGCCACCGTCTACCCCTACGTGGACCTCCTCCTCACCGACCGCTACCTGCGGGGCCTTTTGCCGGGGAAAAGCGTGGGGGGTAGGCGAAAGGAAGTGGAGGCCCTAGTCCAAAGGTTCCGGGAAGGGGTAGACTCCTTGCCGTGAAGGGCATCCGGGACCCCAAGCTCTGGCCCATCGCCGAAAAGGTAGAGGCCGGCGAACGCCTCACCTTTGCGGAAGGACTTATTCTCTACCAAACCCGGGATCTCCCAGGCCTCATGCGCCTAGCCAACCGGGTGCGGGAGAAGAAGCACGGGCACAAGACCTACTTCGTCCACTCCATTCGCGTTTCCCAGACCAACATTTGCTATGTGGGTTGCACCTTCTGCGCCTTCCAAAGAAAGTTCGGGGAGGAGGGGGCCTGGGACTGGGACGTGGAAGAGGTGGTGGCCTGGGTAAGGGAGCGGTACCAACCAGGCCTCACGGAAATCCACCTGACAGCGGGCCACCACCCCAAAAGGCCCTTTTCCTACTACCTGGACCTGGTGCGGGCCCTAAAAGCGAGCTTCCCTGGGGTCCAGGTAAAAGCCTGGACGGCGGCGGAAATCCACCACTTCTCCAAGATCGCCCGCCTCCCCTACAGGGAGGTGCTCCAGGCCCTTAAGGAGGCGGGACTGGACGCCATGCCAGGGGGCGGGGCGGAGATCTTTGCCGAAAGGGTGCGCAAGGAGATCGCTCGGGCCAAGGTTTCCGCAGAGGGGTGGCTGGAAATTCATCGGACCGCCCACGAACTCGGCATCCCCACCAACGCCACCATGCTCTACGGGCACATAGAGACCCTCGAGGAGCGCCTGGACCACATGGACCGCCTGCGAAAGCTCCAGGACGAAACCGGGGGGTTCATGAGCTTCATCCCCCTGGCCTTCCAGCCGGACGGCAACCTGCTGGCCAAGAAACTTGGCAAGCGGGAGTTCACCACCGGACTGGACGACCTCCGCAACCTGGCCGTGGCCCGGCTTTATCTGGACAACATCCCTCACATCAAGGGGTACTGGGCCACCCTGACCCCGGAGCTGGCCCAGGTTTCCTTGGACTGGGGGGTAACGGACATCGACGGCACCCTGATCGAGGAGCGCATCGTCCACATGGCGGGAAGCCCCACCCCTAAAGGGCTATCCAAGAGGGAGCTTGCGGAGATCATCCGCAAAGCGGGGCGGATCCCTGTGGAGCGGGACGCCCTTTACCGGGAGATCCGGGTCTGGGATGGCCCGGAGGTTCCCTTGGGGGAGGAGGGCCCCAAAGCGGTTCACTTGGGGGAGGGGGGCCCCAAAGAAGCCTGATGGTCTACTCTTTAGGGGTTCCCCTCTACGCCAACACCGCCCCCCTTTACCATTTCCTGGAGGCCAACGGCTGGATCCTCCGCTACGGGGTCCCCTCGGAGCTCAACCGCATGGTCCTCTCGGGGGAGGTGGGGCTTTCCCTGGTTTCCAGCTACTTCTACCTGGCGCACCAGGAGGAGCTCGGGCTTCTTCCCGACTTCTCCGTGGCCGTCCTGGGGAGGGTGTATTCCGTGAACCTGTTCCATAAGGGAAGGCTTGCAGACCTAAGGCGGATCGCCCTCACCACGGAGAGCGCCACCAGCGTGGAGCTCCTAAAGCTCCTCTTAAGGGAACGGGGGGTCTTCCCCCAGTACGAGAACCGGGAAGGAGGGCTCGAGCTCCTTGACGAATACGACGGGGTCCTGCTGATCGGCGACAAGGCCATAAGGACCTACGCTAGCCTTCTAGACCGCTTCCCCGAAACCCCCCACGCCCTTCCCACCCGCTTCGGGGAGGTGGAGGTGGTGGACCTCTCCATGCTCTGGTTTGAGCGCACCCATCTTCCCTTCGTCTTCGCCGTCTGGGCCTACCGCAAGGCAAACCCTCCCCCCCTGGAGTTGGTGCGGGCCCTAAGGAGGGCCCGGCGCCAGGGGCTTGCCCGGCTCGGGGAGGTGGCCGCGGCCGAGGCCCGGCGGCTTGGCCTCCACCCAGCTTTGGTGGAGCACTACCTCTGGAACTTCCGCTACCACCTGGAGGAGCCCGACCGCCTGGGCCTACAGGCCTTTGCCCAAGCCCTGGGCCTCACCTTCTCCCCCAGCTACTACCCGGGATGATGCTTGACAGATTATAGCGCTATGGATACTATACCCTTGGGCCTCGAGCCCAAGGAGGTTCAGAAATGCGTTGGAACTTAGATCCAACCCACACCAGCATCGAGTTCGCCGTGCGCCACATGATGATCGCCACGGTTAAAGGCACCCTGAACCTTAAAGAGGGCTTTGTGGAAACCGACGAGGCGGGGAGGCCCCTCCGGGTGGAGGCGCGCCTGGATGCCAAGAGCATCCACACCGGCGTGCCGGACCGGGACAACCATCTCCGCTCTCCCGACTTCCTGGATGCGGAGAACTTCCCGGAGATCCTGTTTAAGAGCGAGCGGATCACCCCCCTAGGGGAGGGGAAGTACCGGGTGGAGGGAGAGGTGACCATCCGGGGTGTCACCCAGCCCCTTTCCCTCGAGGTGGAAACCTATGGCCCCGCCAAGGACCCCTGGGGCAACGAACGCGTGGCCGCCCACTTCGAGGGCAAGCTGAACCGCAAGGACTTCGGCCTCACCTGGAACGTGCCCCTGGAGCTGGGCGGGGTCCTGGTGGGCGAGGAGGTGCGGTTCAGCGTGGACACCGAGGCGGTGAAGGCCAAGGAGGCGGTGGCCCAGTAATGGCTTTTCCCAGGCGGCTTTCCTCCCTGAGCCTAAGGGTGCGGGACCTGGAAGCCGCCTTGGCCTTTTACCGGGACCTTCTGGGCCTAAAGGTGGAAGCGGACCCACCCCGCTATCGGCTATTCCCTGAGGGGGAGGGGTTTCATCTGGAGATCCTCCACGACCCCCAGGCCCTCCCAAGGCCCTACCCCTCGGTGGGCCTCTACCACTTCGCCCTCCTCCTCCCCGACCGGAAGGCCCTGGCGCGGGTGGCCTGGAAGCTCCTAAAGGCCCCGGTCCACTTTGAGGGCGCGGCGGACCACGGCGTTTCCGAGGCCCTGTACTTCCGCGACCCTGAGGGGAATGGCCTCGAGATCTACCGGGACCGGCCCGAAGGGGAGTGGCCCAAAGGACCCTTGATGTTCACCGCCCCATTAAACTTGGAAAGGCTTCTTTCCGAGACTCCAAGCCCCGGCCCCCTTCCCCCCGAGACCCTCCTCGGCCACCTGCACCTCCACGTGGAAAGCCTCGAGGAAGCCGAAGCCTTCTTTGCGGGGGAACTGGGCATGGAGGTCACCTTGCGCACCTACCCTGGAGCCCTCTTCTTCGCCTGGGATGGCTACCACCACCACGTGGGGGCCAACATCTGGGCGGGAAGGCGGAAAGCTCCCCCAGAGGCCACCGGGCTTCTGGGCTACACCCTCCTGGACCCCTGGGGCCGGGAGATGGCCCTCAGGGATCCCACAGGGGTAGAGGTACGGCTTTCAGATCCAGGGCCCAAGGCCCCTGCATCCTCTTGACAGGAGCTTCCACCTTAACTAAGCTGAGGGGCAATATGCGGACCTTGGGGCGCTACTTCGGCTTTTATTATCCCGCCGGGGGCGCCCTGCGGTCCGCATAAGGTTTTTCCGCAAGAGGGCGCCCCCAAAAAGGGGGCGCCCAAAGCTTTTAGGAGGCCAAGATGCTGATCGTGATGAAGCGGGGACACACGGAAGCGGAGCTGGATGAGGTCATCCGGGAGATCGAGAAGGTGGGGTACCGGCCTCATGTTTCCCGGGGGGTGGAAACCACCCTGGTGGGGGCCATTGGCCGGGGGCCCACGCCGGAGCTGATGGAGCACTTCCGCGCCCTTCCCGGGGTGGCGGACGTCATTCCCATCTCCAAGCCCTACAAACTGGCGAGCCTCGAGGTCCAGCCCTTCCCCACCATCCTGGAATTCCCCACGGGAAAGACGGGAGGTAACCACGTCCTCATCGCCGCGGGTCCCTGCGGGGTGGAGTCCCGGGAGCAAACCCTCAGGGCCGCCCGGTACGTGAAGGCCCATGGGGCGGCCATGCTCCGGGGCGGGGCCTTTAAGCCCAGGACCAGCCCCTATGCCTTCCAGGGCCTGGGGGTGGAGGGCTTAAAGATCCTGGCGGAGGCCCGGCGGGAAACCGGGCTTCCCGTGGTCACCGAGGTGCTATCCCCAGACCAGGTGGAACTGGTGGCGGAGTACGCCGACGTCCTACAGATCGGGGCCCGCAACGCCCAGAACTTCCCCCTCCTTCAGGCGGTGGGCGAGGTGGGGAAGCCCGTCCTCCTCAAGCGGGGCATGAGCATGACCCTGGAAGAGTTTCTGATGAGCGCGGAGTACATCCTCTCCCGAGGCAACATGAAGGTCATCCTGGTGGAACGGGGCATCCGCACCTTTGAGAAGGCTACCCGCTATACCCTGGATGTGGCGGCAGTTCCCGTGCTCAAGAGTTCCACCCACCTTCCCGTCTGGGTGGATCCCTCCCACCCTGCAGGCCGGCGGGAATGGGTCATTCCCTTGGCCCTGGCGGGGTTGGCCGCCGGGGCAGACGGCCTCATCGTGGAAACCCACCCCGAGCCCGAAAAGGCCCTCTCCGATGCGGCCCAGCAGCTCCACGAGCACGAGTTCGCTGAGCTGATGGCCAAGGCCCGGCGACTGGTAGAGGCCCTGGGCAAGACCCTTTCCACACCGGTTCTGGGATGAAGCCGCTTTTTACCAAGGTGGGCATCTTTGGCGTGGGGCTTCTGGGCGGGAGCGTGGCCCTGGGGCTGAAGGAGCGCTTCCTGGCTGAGGAGATCCACGCCTACGACCAGGATCCCGAGGCCCTGGAAAAGGCCCTTTTCCTGGGGGTAGCGGACCGGGTGCATCCTGCCTTGGGACCCTGGGTAGGGGAGCTTCAGCTCGGCATCCTGGCCGCCCCTGTGGGGGCCCTGGTGGAGTTGGGGAAAGCCCTAGCCCCCTTCGCCAGCCCGGAAAGCCTCTGGACCGATGTGGGCAGCGTCAAGGCCAAGGTGGTGGGGACCCTGGAAGGCCTCCTCCCCCACTTCCTGGGGGGCCATCCCATGGCGGGAAGCGAGCGGGCTGGGGTAGAGAACGCCCACGCCGGCCTGCTACAAAACGCCATCTGGGTCCTAACCCCTACCTCACGAACCAGCCCCCAGGCAAAGGAGGGGATCCGGAAACTGGTGGAGGCCCTGGGGGCCTACCCCTTGGAAACAACCCCGGAGCTGCACGACAAGTTGGTGGCCCGCATCTCCCACCTGCCCTACCTTCTGGCGGTGGCCCTGAACCAAATGGTGGCCCACAGCCCCCATCGGGACCTCCTGATGTTCTTGGCGGCCGGGGGCTTCCGCGACCTCACCCGGGTGGCCTCGGGGTCCCCCAGGATGAGCCGGGACATGGTGGTGGAGAACAAGGAAGCCCTCAAGGAAGCCATAGAGGAGCTAAGGGGGGTCCTTTGGGAACTGGAGGAGCTTTTGGACGAACCCGAGGCCCTTCTGCGGGTGGCGGAGGAAGCCAAGCGCACCCGGGATAGCCTCCCCATCGTGCGCCGGAGCCTCCTTCCCGAGATGCACGACCTGGTGGTCCAGGTGCCGGACCGCCCGGGCCAGATCGCCCGGATCGCCACCGCTTTGGGGGAGGCCGGGGTCAACATCAAGGACATCGAGGTCCTCACCATCCGGGAGGAAGCCGGAGCCATCCGCTTGGGCTTCGCCAGCCGGGAGGAACGGGAAAGGGCCCGGGAGGTGCTGGCTCAGGCAGGGTACCGCCTGCCCTAAGGATCCCGCTCCACCCGGTCCTTGCCCCCCTCCTTGGCCAGGTAGAGGGCTCGGTCTGCTTTTTGGAATAGGTCCTTCAGGTCCCCCTCGTACACCGCCACCCCGAAGCTCCCCGTTACCCCTAGGCGCTTGAGGCCCTGCCTGAGCCTCTCCGCCACCTGCATGGCCTCCTCTCCAGGGGTCTTGGGAAGGAGAAGGGCGAACTCCTCCCCGCCCCAACGCCCCACCAGGTCCCCCTGGCGCACATGGGTCACCAGGTACTGGGCCACCTCCTTGAGAAGGCGGTCCCCCTCTTGGTGGCCACAGGTATCGTTCACCTGCTTGAAATCGTCCAGGTCCAACAGGACCAAGGCAAAGGGTGCCTCCCCCCGCTCCACCCGGGCTGCCTCCCGCTCCAGGGCCATCTCCAGGGCTCTCCGGTTGGGCAGGCCGGTGAGGGGACAAGTGAGGGCCTGCTCCCGCCAGAAGCGCATCTGGCCATGGAGCTCTCGAAAACGAGCCAGGAGGAAGGTGAGGGAAAGAAGGACGATCTGGCCCACGGCGAAATGGGGCCAAAAGTCTAGGCTCCGGCCCCACACCAAGGGGGTCAAGACAAAAACCCCGCCCCAGAAGGCCCCCAAGAGGTAGCCCAGGGACCAAGGAGGATAGGCGAACCCAGCCAGTAGGTAAAGGGCTGGGGTGAAGAACCCAGCCAAGGGCCAGCTATCCCCCACCCGCCACATTTCAAAAAGCAGATACGCCCCCAGGGGATGGAGGAGGAAGCGGGGGGCCAGCTTAGGACCCCGGCTTAGGGCCCAAAGGGCGGAGAGGATGAAAAGGCAGTAGAGGAGAACCTCCAGGCCCCGGGGTGGAAACATCCGCATTTGCAGCAAAAGGCCCAGGGCCATCCCCACCCAGCTGGCGAGGTAAAAGAACCGGCCCCGGCTATCCACGCTTCCAGAGTAGACCGGTTCCTGTTAAAACCCTGTGAAAGGAACCCGGGCTAGGGTAGGAGCTTCCCCGGATTCAGGATGCCCTCGGGACCCAGGGTGGCCTTTACCGTGCGGAAGGCCTCGAGGGTAGCCTCGTCCACCGCTTCCCTCATGAACTCCCGCTTCATGAGGCCGATCCCGTGCTCCCCGGAAAGGACGCCGCCATGCCTGAGGGCCACCCGGGCAATCTCGTGGGCCAGCTCCCACACCCGCTCCTCGCTTTCCCTTCTCGGGTCAAAGAGGATGTTAGGGTGCAGGTTTCCATCCCCGATGTGGCCGAACTGGGCCACCACCAGGCCGTAGGCCCCCCCCAAGGCGGAAATCTCCTGCACCACCTGGGGAAGATGGCTTCTCGGCACGGCGATGTCCTCGTTGACCCGCTTGGGGCGGATGCGGCCTAAGGCCGGGCTCACGCTCCGCCTGGCCCGCCAAAGGGCCTCCGCCTCCCGTTCATCCCGGGCCCTTTGCACCCTGGCCCCTAGGTCCAGGGCCGTCTGCTCCAGGAGGGAAAGCTCCTCCTGGACCACCTCGAGGTCATCCCCATCGGTTTCCGCCAGGAGGAGGGCGTGCCCCCGGGGAAGGCCCATGCCCAGGTAGTCCTCCACGGCGTTCACGCAGATGGGGTCCAAAAACTCCAGCCTGGCGGGCACCGCCCCCCGGGCGATGGCCTGGGAAACCGCCTGGGCCAGGGCACCCACCTCGGGGAAAACGGCCATCAGGGTGGCCCGGTACCGGGGCAAGGGAAGGAGGCGCACCCGCACCCCCGTGATGAGGCCCAGGGTTCCTTCCGAACCGATGAGGAGGCCAGGCAGGTCGTAGGCCTGGCGGCCCAGGCGGTGAACCTCGCCCCAGGCATCCACGAACTCCAGCTCCAGCACATAATCCCCCGTGACCCCGTACTTGAAGCAAAGGGGTCCCCCGGCGTTCTCCCCCAGGTTTCCCCCCAGGGTGCTGGTGCGCCACGAGGCGGGATCAGGGGGGTAGAAAAGCCCGTAGGGCCTGGCCTCCTCCGAGATCCTGGCCGTGGTCACCCCGGGCTCGGCCCAGGCGGTGCGGCCCCTCAGGTCCAGCTCCAGGCGGGTCATGCGGGTGAAGGCCACCACAATGGCTCCCTCCTCGGGCACCGCCCCGCCGCTCAAACCGCTTCCCGCACCCCGGGCCACCAGGGAAAGACCATGCTTGCGGGCCAGGCGCACCAGGGCCTGTACCTCCTCCCGGGATTCGGGCAGGACCACCGCCAAGGGCTCTGGCCCCACCAAAATGGCGTCATAGCGGTAAACCCCTTTTTCCGAACGGGAAAGAAGCACCCTGGGCCCAAAGAGGGTCCTGAGCTCGGAGCGGACCTCGTCGGCCAGGAAGGGTATCCTCCGAACCCCCATGCCCTAAGGCTACCAGGCAGGGTCGCAGGAGGAAGAGGAGTCCGGGCGGACCCGGTTGGCCGCCCGCACGAAGGACCCCGCCAAACCCCCGGTATACCCCTTTAGCCAAAGCCTCCGGTCGGGTAAGGGCTCCACGATGATCCCCTGTGGCCTCAGGGAAAGGCTTCCAGAGGAGGTAAGGGATACCGCCAGCACCTCTCCCTCAGGAGTCACCTCCAACCAACCCTTTACCCGTCCCGCACGGATGGGGCCAGAGAGGGCATACCGCTCCTCAGGGCGGGCCTGGTCCGGGGTTAATCCCTCGGGAAGCCAGACAAACTCCAGTCTGTCCAGCCTTCCCTCCAGGTCAAAGGCGAAGTCCACCCGGGTGTTGCCGGCGGTGCAGTAGGTGCCTTGCGTCCTCAAGTCCGTGATCCGGTGGCCCGGGTAGACCACCTCCAGGGTCAGGGTGCAGGCGGAAAGGAAAAGGGACACCAGCACAAGGCCCCGCATACCCTTATGCTCCCCTGACCCACTAGAAAGGGGCTTTGTCCCCGCTAAAGGCCCCTTTAGACTTGGAGGCATGGCCTACTGGCTCTTGAAATCCGAACCCGAGGTGTACAGCATCCTGGACCTCAAACGGGAGGGAAGGGCCATCTGGGACGGGGTGCGCAACTACCAGGCCCGGAACTACCTGATGCAAATGCAGGTGGGGGATCTTTGCTTCTTCTATCACTCCAACGCCAACCCGCCGGGCATCGCCGGGCTCTGCCGGGTGGTGGGCACCCTCCTCCCCGACCCCACCCAGTTCGACCCAGAAAGCCCCTACTTCGACCCCAGGGCCACCCGGGAGAAGCCCCGGTGGTACACGGTGGAGGTGGAGTTCCTCGAGGCCTGGCCCCTCATTCCCCTGGAGGAGCTCAAGGCCTGCTTCCCTAAGGACCACCCCCTGGTGCGAAAGGGGAACCGGCTTTCCGTGATGCCGGTTCCCCCGGAGGTGGCCGAACGGCTTATTGCGCGGAAAGGGTGCCGATGATCTTGAAGAGGGGCAGGAACATCCCCGCCACGATCATGCCCACGATCACGCCCAGGAAGATGATCATGAGGGGCTCGATGGCGGCGGTGAGGCTGGCCACCGCCTCGTCCACCTCCCGCTCGTAGAAGTCGGCGATCTTGGAAAGGAGGGTGTCCAGGGCTCCCGTCTCCTCCCCGATGGCCACCATGGAGCTCACCATGGGGGGGAAGACGAAGGGATGCTGGGCCAGGGTGAGGTTTAAAGGCTCCCCTTGCTGGACCTTGAGCTTGGCCATGTCCACGATCTCCTCCACCACGCTGTTACCCGCCGTCCCCTTGGTAATGTCCAGGGACTCCACGATGTTCACCCCGCTGGAAAGGAGGAGGGCCAAGGTACGGGAGAAGCGGGCCACGGCGGTCTTGCGGTTGAGGTTGCCGAAGACGGGGACGCGGAGCTTGATCCGGTCCACCACCTTCCGCCCCTGGGGGGTGCGGTAGTACCAGCGGTAGACGAAGAAGAGAACCACCGCCAAAAGCACGAGGGGCAAGGTGGCCGCCCGCAGGAAGTTGGAAAGGGCGATGAGGAACCGGGTGAGGAGGGGGAGCTCCGAGCCGAGGTCCGTGAGGATCTGGGCAAACTGGGGCACGATGCCCGTGAGGAGGAAGTAGGCCACGCCCACGGCGAAGACGAAGACGATCACGGGATAGGTCATGGCGCTACGGATCTTGCCCCTGAGCTCCAGGTCCTTCTCCAGGAAGGTGGCCAGGCGGTCCAGGATCACGTCCAGCCCGCCCGAGGTCTCCCCGGCCCGCACCAGGTTCACGTAAAGCCGGGAGAAGAGCTTGTGCTTGGCCAGGGCATCGGAAAAGGCCATGCCCCCTTCGATGTCGGTGCGGACCTTCTTGATGATCTCCCGGAACTTCTTGTTCTCGGTCTGCCTTTCCAGGATGGAAAGGGACTGCAAAAGCGTAAGCCCTGCCCCCAGCATGGTGGCCAGCTGCCGGGAGAAAATGGCCAGGTCTTTCAGGCCAGGACCCCTCTCCAGGGCAGGAAGGCGCACCTCGGCCTGCAGGCCCCTCCCCGGCTCCTTGATCTCGGCCACGAAAAGCCCCCGGTCCCTCAGGAGCCTGGCGGCGGTGCGCAGGTCCTCCGCCTCGATGGTGGCCTCCACCAGGCGGCCCTGGCGGTCGCGGGCCTTATACTGGTAGACTGGCATGGTAGAAGTATACCAGAAGGAGCTACAGGAAGCGGCGGAAACCCTTCGGCGTGGGGGCCTGGTGGCCTTTCCCACGGACACCGTCTGGGGGGTGCTGGCCCGGATGGAGGACGAGGCCGCCTGCCGGCGCATCTACGAGCTTAAGGGACGGGAGGAGGAAAAGCCCCTCCAGGTGCTGGTGGCGGACCTGGAAAGCGCCCTTAAGCTTGCAGACCTCGGGAAGCTACGGGATAAGTTCCTGCGCCTGGCGGAGGCCTTCTGGCCCGGGGGCCTCACCGTGGTGGTGCCGGGGCAAAATATCCCCCTCTGGATCAGCCGGGATGGTTCCGTGGGGCTGAGGATGCCGGATCATGCCCTCCTTCGGGAGCTTCTCCACCGGGTAGGGGGGTATGCCGCAGCCACCAGCCTCAACAGGAGCGGCGAGCCCCCGGTGCGCACGGAGGCCGAGGCCCGGGCCTTTGCCGTGGACTACGTCTTCCCGGGGGAGGCCATGGGCTTGGCCTCCAGCGTGGTGGACCTGCGCACGGGCCATGTGCTGCGGGAAGGGGCCATCCCCAAGGAGGCCCTTCTGCCCTACCTCCAGGATGCCTAGCCTGAAGGCGGAGCTTCTTGCGGTGCTCTTCGCCGCCGGCAGGCCCGTGGCCCTGAAGGAGCTCAAGGCCCTGGGCTACCCCGAGGAAACCCTCCTCCGCACCCTCAAGGCCCTCGAGGCGGACCTAAGGAACGGGGAGCTGGGGGTAGCCCTGGAACGGGTGGCGGGAGGATGGCGGCTGGTGGTGCACGAAAGCGCCCTGGAGTCGGTGGAACGGGTCCTCAAGCCGAGCCCTCCCCGCCTCTCCAAGGCGGCCCTGGAGGTCCTGGCCCTCATCGCCTACCACCAGCCCGTGGCCCGGGCCGAGCTGGAGGCCATGCGGGGGAAGAGCGTGGAGGGCGTGCTGGAAAGCCTCCTGGAGCGGGGCCTGATCCGGGTGGTGGGGGAAAAGGATGCCCCGGGCCGGCCCAAGCTCTACGGCACCACGGAGCGCTTCCTGGAGGTGTTCGGCCTGGAAAGCCTAGAGGACCTCCCGCCCCTCGAGGACGGCCCACCCCTCCTCCTCCGGGGCTAGGGCCTCCCGGGCGGGGATGGGAAGGGGGCTATAGAGTTCGTTCTGCCGCACGAAGGCCAAAAGAAACCGACCGAGAAGGCGCATCTGGCTTTTGTGGGCCCGGATGGCCTTTTCCTTTAGCCTAACCTCCTCCTCGGTGAGGGGAAAGCGCCGCCAAGGAAGCCCCCTACCCCGGGGGGGCGGGTACAGGGGAAGCCGGGGATGGAGGCCTTTGGGCAAGGGGTATTGGTACCCTCCGTGGATGAGGTAGTACTCCAGCCTGTCCTCCATGCCCAAGGAGGCCGCCGCCTGCATGCCGAAATAGCCCGTGGCCTGGTGGTCCCGGTGGGCATCCAGGGGGCTTGGCAGGAGGATGCGGGTGGGCTTGAGGGAGGAGAGAAGCTCCACCAGGGTGGCCTCCAAAGCCTTGCCCGTATAGGAAAGCCCCAGGCGGTAACACCCAGGGTAGGCCACCGCCTTAAGCCCCGTGTAGGGGCTTTCGTAGGGCAGGTAGTAGTGGGTGGTGAAGAGGGCGAAAAGCCCCTGGTCGGGGAAACCGAGGAAATAGGCGCTATCCCGGGGAAGTCCCAGGGCCTCGAGGCCCCGCCAAGCCTCCACCATGCGCCTTAAGGCCAGGCGGCGCATGGCCTCCTTGGAGGGCAGGGGGCTTCCCGCAGCCAGGTCAAAGGCATCCCCCGAGGTAAGGTAGACCACGCTCACCCGCCCCCCTGCCTCCAGGGTGCGGCGCATCAGGCCCGCCGCCGCCAGCACCTCGTCATCGGGATGGGGGGCCAGGACCAAAAGGTGTTCCCCTGGCCCTGGCCCCGGGGCCAAGGGTAGCCTTCGCACCCGCAAGGAAGTGGCGAGGGCGTGGTAGTAGGCGAAGATGAAGCGCCCGTTGACGAAGGCCCACACCCCCAGGGCCGCAAGGACAAGCCCCACCCGCTCCGCCCAGAGGAGGCCGAGCCAAAGCCTAAGGGCCTCCGCCAGAAGCAGATAGAGGGCCAGAAGGAGGAGAAGCCACTGCCAGGGGGCCAGGCGGCGCACGAGGGGCATTTTACGGGCTAGAGTGGTCCTATGGTCCTCCGCCCCGCCGAGGAAAAGGACCTCTCTGCCATCACCCGGCTTTCCCACGGCACCCTCCTTCTGGGCCGGGCAGGGCCCTTGGTCTTTCCCAGCCGGGAGCTTTGGGGGGAACTCTTCGTGGCCCCCTACCTGCGGCGGGGGTGCTGCAACAGGGTGGCCGAGGAGGAAGGAGAGATCCTGGGCTACATCCTGGGCGCCTGCTCGGTCCTTCCCCTTACCCTCTACCTCCTTCCTCGAGTGCCCTTCCTCCTCCTGAAACTCCTCCTCGGCCGCTATGGCCCGCCCTTACCCCACCTCCGGTACCTCCTCAGGCTCCTCCTGTACCGGGGCCCCAAGGCCCCGAAGAGGCTTTACCCCGCCCACCTGCACATCGCCGTGGACCCCAAAGCCCAGGGCAGGGGAATCGGCAAGGCCCTGCTGGCCGAATTCCTGGAATGTCTCAAAGAAAAAGGGGTAAGGGGCGTGCAGCTATCCACCACCCGGGCCAACGCCGCCGCCAGGAAGCTTTACCAGAGCCTGGGCTTCCGCCTCTACGCCAAGCGGGCCAGCCCCTTCTGGGCTCCCTACCACGGCCACCCCGTGGTCCACGAGGTCTGGGTCAGGGAACTTTAGAAAAGGCCATAATGAAAGGGTGCTGCCCGAGGCCCTAAGGGGATGGGAAAGCTACCGGGACTGGCTGGAGGCCAACCCGGAGTTCCGGGGGCGGATCGTCTTCGCCCGCCTGCTTCCCCAGATCCCCCCCAAGACCGTCCCCTACCAGGGGGTCTTCGCCGGGGTCCTCGAGGCTTTAGGGCTAAAGCCCTTCGCCCACCAAAGGGAGGCCCTGCTTCTGGTGGAGGAAGGGAAGAACGTGGTCATGGCCTACTCCACCGCCGCCGGAAAAAGCCTGGTCTTCCAGGCGCCGGTGCTCAAGGCTGCCCTGGAAGGGGAAACAAGCCTTCTCCTTTTCCCCACCAAGGCCCTGGCCCATGACCAGCTGAGGCGGCTTAAGGCCATGGCGGAAGCCCTGGGGGTAAAGGGCATCTACCCCTACGACGGGGACACCCGGGGGGAGGTAAGGCGGAAGGCCAAGCAAGAGGGCCTCATCCTCCTCAGCAATCCCGACATGCTCCACTTTGGCCTTCTACCCCGGCACGGGGAGTTCGCCTCCTTCCTATCCCGGCTCCGCTACCTGGTCCTGGACGAGCTTCACGCCTACCGGGGGGTCTTCGGGACCCACGTGGCCCTGGTCCTCTTCCGCCTATTGCGCCTGGCCCGCCACTATGGGGCGAACCCCCAGGTGATTGCCGCCAGCGCCACCATCGGCAACGCCAAGGAGCACGCAGAAGGCCTCACCGGCCTTCCCTTTGTGGAGCTAAGGGAGGAGGTGGCCCGCTCGGAGCGGGAGCTTCTGGTGCTTCTTCCCAAGCCCTTAGACGCCAAGGGGGAAAGGCGGCGAAGCCCCCTCCTGGAGGCCGCCTACCTGGCCCGGACCTGGGCGGAAGGGGGCATAAGGGGGCTCATCTTCACCAACGCCAGGAAAAGCGCCGAGCTCATCGCCCGCTACGCCACCCACCCCGGGGTGCGCCCGTATCGGGCGGGCTACACCGCCAAAGAAAGGCGCCGCCTGGAAGAGGCCCTGAAGTCCGGGGAGGTGCGGGTCCTGATCTCCACCAGCGCCCTGGAGCTGGGGGTAGACATCGGGGAGCTGGACGCCGTGGCCCTGGTGGGCTACCCGGGCTCCGTGTCCGCCTTCTGGCAACGGGCAGGCCGGGCAGGCAGGGGAAGGCGAAGGGCCCTGGTGGTCTACATCCCCAGGGAGGATCCCTTGGACGAGTACTTCCTTCATCGGCCCGAGCTTCTCCTGAAGACCCCCCCGGAGGCGGCGGTGGCCGACCCCAAAAACCCTGTCCTCTGCCCCTTGCACCTGCATGCCGCCGCCTGGGAAAAACCCCTTTCGCGGGAGGAGGTGCTCTGCCCGGAGGCCCTGGCCGAGCTCAAGGAAAAGGACGGCCGCTACTACACCCCGAAGCGCCGCCCCCACCGGGACCTAAGCCTCCGGGGCCTGGGGGCCACCTTCACCCTGCGGGGGCCGGAGGGGGAGGTCCTGGGCTACTTGGACGAGCGCCAGGCCTACTGGGAGGCCCACCCCGGGGCGGTCTACCTGCACGGGGGGGAGAGCTACCTGGTGCGGAACATCGACCACGGAAAGCGCGAGATCTGGCTTCTTCCGGCCCTCGAGGACTATTACACCGAGCCCCGGGTGGAAACCGATCTGGAGGTTCTCTCGGGGGAGGCCATGGGCCACGGGGTCTGGGTGGGCAAGGTGGTGCTGAGGGAAAGGGTGGTGGCCTACGCCAAAAAGCGCTTCTTCACCGGCAGCGTCCTGGAAGAAATCCCCCTGGACCTTCCCGAGATTTCCTTCCCCACCGAGGCCCTTTGGTTCCACCCTCCCCTGGTGGTCCCCCCCCACCAGATTCCCGGGGGCATCCATGCCCTGGAGCACGCCATGATTGGCCTCCTGCCCCTCTTCGTCCTGGCCGAAAGGCAGGACATCGGGGGCCTTTCCTACCCCTTCTACCCAAGGCCCCTGCCCTCGGGAAGCGGCCCCACCATCTTCATCTACGACGGCTACCCGGGGGGTGTGGGCTACGTCCGGCAGGCAGCCCGTCGCTTCCCTGAGTGGGTCCGGTCCGCCCTAGAACTCCTCAAGGGTTGCCCCTGCGAGGAAGGTTGCCCCCGTTGCGTCCTCTCCCCTAAATGCGGGAACGGCAACCAGTACCTGGATAAAGGGGCGGCCCTTATCCTGGCGGCAAACCTCACCCTCTCCCTTCCCCAAAGGACGCTGCATTAAACTCTTCCCATGGTTCCCAAGGACCCTCCGACTCCGGTGCCGCATTCCCTGGGCCAACCGAAAGGCCACGCTATTGAGGAAAGCCCCGAAACCTTCTTCGCCCGCTTCCGGGCCTACGCCGTGGAAGCCTACCTCTTCCCGGAGCCTTGGGGAAGCCCGGTGCTGGAGGCCATGGTCCAGGGCCAGATCCTTTACGCCTTTGACCGCGGAGCCCCCCCGGCGCCCACAGGGGTGGTACCCGTGCTGTTACACGGGGTGGTGCGCCAGGCTAAGCCCCTGGAGGGAGCGGCCTTTCTGGAGCGGGAAGGGGCCAGCTACCGCTTAGGAGGCAGAACCACCCCTTTGGGGGAAGGGTTTTACCTGCTCCAGGCCCCCGTGCCCGTGGTGGTCTATGCGGAAGTTCCCTTGCCCGAGGAGGCGGAGGTCCTCCTCTGGCCCCCCTTGATGCTCTTCCGGGAGTGAGATGCGCTGCGAGTGCGGGCAGAGAAACCCCCCTGAGGCTCGTTTTTGTATGGCCTGCGGCCGGGCCCTGGGGGCTCTTCTGCCCGAGGAGAAGCGCTACGTGAGCGTCCTCTTCTACGACCTGGTGGACTCCAGCCAGCACTTCCAGGCCGGCCTTCAAGCTGCCTACCACCACCTGCAGGAAGCCCTGGAGGAAGCCGCCCGGGTAGCCCGGGCCAAAGGGGGGTTCGTCCACCGCTTCCTGGGGGATGGGGTCCTGGTCCTCTTCGGAGCCCCAAGGGCTCGAGGAAAGGAACCCTGGCGGGCTTTGGAGGCGGCCTTGGAGATGGTGCGCACCTCCCGCTTACCCGCCCGGGCAGGGGTGGCCAGCGGGGAGGTGCTCTGGGCTCCCCTGGGAAACGGCCAGGCGGGAGAGCCCACCGCGGTGGGCCCTGCCGTGGTCCTGGCCGAAAGGCTCAGCAAGCTGGCCTCCCCGGGGGAGGTGCTCACCGAACCCCAGACCCTGGCCCTGGCCCCGGGGGTGGAGGCGGAAGGCCTGGGCCTTCGCGAGGCCAAGGGCCTGGGGGCGGTGGAGGTTTCCCGGGTGAAGGCGGTCCGGGTGGAACTGGACCCGGAAGGCGAGGCCCTCCTTCGCCTTCTCCGGGAAACCTTTCGTTACCCCCCTGCCCGCCTTAACCTGGTGGGGCCACCGGGAAGCGGGAAGAGCCTTCTCCTGGAGAAGTTTCTGGAAAACCCTCCTTACCCTGCGGTGGTCCTGGAGCGCATGGGGCCGGAAACCCCCTTGCGCACCACCTTGCGCCAGGCGGTGGAACGAACCTTCGGCCAGGTAGAGGCTTTTCTGGCCCTGGCGGAGCTTTCCCCGGACCTATCCCTGGCCCTTCGGTACAGCCTGGGCCTCGAGGCCCGCCCCTCCTGGGACCGGGATACCCTGGAGAAGGCCATCCTGGAAGCCTGGAAAGAAACCCTCCACCGCCTGCCCTATCCCCTGCTCCTGGTGGCCAAAAACCTCCACGCCCCCGACCGCACCCTGCGGGAACTCCTGAAGCATTCCTTCCCCCACCTCATGCTCCTGGTGGAAAGCCGAAAGCCCCTCTTCTCCCCCACCCTGGAGGCCAGGGGTTTGAAGGCACCCCCTCTCCTCGCCCTGCAACCCGCCTTGGACGCCCTCCCCCCGGCGGAACGGCAGGCCCTTCTGATCCTGGGGGTCATGGAGAAAGCCCTGGCCAGCCTCCCCGGGGAGGAACAGCGCGAGGAACACCTTAGGGAACTCCTGGGGGAGCTGGCGGGGACCTTCTCCGCCAAGCGCCTGGAGGAGGAGGGCCTCACGCAAGGGGGTAGGCCCCTATCCGAGGTGGTCCAGGCAGCCCGAGCCCTGGTGCCTGAGGAGCAGGCCAAGGCCTGGCACCGGGCGGCTGCCCGGTTTTACCGGGAAAAAGGGGCCTTCTGGCCCATGGCCCTTCACCTAAGAGAGGCCATGCAGGAGCGGGAAGCCGCCCAGGCCTTCCGGCTTCTCGCCCAGGAAGCCTGGCGGCAAGGCCAGCCGGAACGGGCCGTACCCCTCTACCAAAAGGCCCTCGAGGTTGCCCCCCCACCCTGGCGGGAAGCCCTTGAAAAGGAGCTCCAGGACGCCCAAGCCTCCTTGGGCTTGACCGAGGAAGCCCCTGGGGGCCCAAGGTCCCAAGACCCCATCCTGCAAGCCTTCCGGCAGGCCCAAAACCCCCTCGCCCTCCTCCCCCTGCTCCCGGGCCTCAAGCCCTACCCCCTGGAGGAAGCCCAGGCCCGCCTCCAGGTGGCGGGGGCCTTGTGGCGGGCCTTCCAGCCCCGGCAGGCCCTCGAGGTCCTCAGCGAGTTCCATCCCCTGGTGCCCGCCTCCTTGAGGCTTCACGGGCAAAGCCTGAGGGCGGGCCTTCTCATGGACCTGGGCCGCTACCCGGAGGCGGAATCCCTCCTCCCGGGAGAACCCCATCCCCCGCCCGCCTACCGGGAGGCGGACCTGGAGGCCAAGACCCGCTACCACGCCACCCGCCTCCGCCTTCTCCTGGAAACCGGCCGCCTCGGGCAGGCCTTGGAAGAAGGGGAGCGGGCCTACCGGGAAGCCCCACATCCCTGGCTCGCAGCTGCCCTTCTTTCCGCCTGGACCCTAAAGGGGCGCTTCCGGGAGGACCTCTTCCAGGAAGCCCTCAAACACCCCGACGGCAAGGGCCTCGGCATCCTGACCCTGGCCCACCACCGCTGGCAGAGGAACCTGGATCCCACCCCCCTTCTCAAGGAGGCCCTGCGGGAGGCGCGCCGGCTTTCCAACCCTTACGTCTACCATCTCGCCCTCACCTCCTTGGCCCTCTACCTGTGGCCCAAGGCCCCCAGGAAAGCCCAAGCCCTCTCCCAGCACCTCCTCTACCAGACTCACCGCACGGGGTTTGCGGTGCACCTGGAGGTGGCGAGGCTCCTCAGGGCCCAGCTCCTCCTGGAGAAAGGGGAAAGGGTGGACCACCTCCTAAGCTTCACCCCCTCCGTGCCCCTAACCCAGGTCTGGCAGGCCTTTCTGGCAGGGAGCGAGCCGAAAGACCCCCTCCGCGGGTACGGTATCCTGGGAAGGTGGGTCCGCGGGCTTTGGCGTAAGCGGGGGGTAGGATGGATGCGGCACAAGCGGTAGAGGCCATCAAGCGCCGCCTCTCCCTAAAGGAGGTGGTTTCCCGGTACGTGGCCCTAAAGCCTGCAGGCCGCGGCCGCTGGAAAGGCCTCTGCCCTTTCCACCAGGAGAAGACCCCCTCCTTTTACGTGGACGAGGAGAAGGGGCTTTTCCATTGCTTCGGGTGCAAAGCGGGAGGCGACCTCTTCGCCTTTGTGGAAAGGATAGAGGGCCTGGACTTCATGGGAGCCCTGGAGCGCCTGGCGGAGGAGGCGGGGGTGGAGATTCCAAAGGCAAGTGCCCCCGCCAGGCGCCGGGAGCTTTTGGATGTCCTCAAGCTCTCCCAGGAGTACTTCCTGGAGGGGCTCAAGGCTTCCCCCGAGGCCCAGGATTACCTGCAAAGGCGGGGGCTTTCCCCGGAGAGCATCGCCCGCTTCGGCCTGGGCTACGCCCCGGCCAAGGGGGACGGCCTCCTCACCCACTTGAGCCGGCACGGCATCAGCCCGGAGGAAGGCCTTAAAGCGGGGGTTCTGGCGGAAAAGGACGGGCGCTTCTATGACCGCTTCAGGAATCGCATCACCTTTCCCATCAAGGACCACCTGGGGCGGATCGTGGCCTTCACGGGAAGAGCCCTGGGGGAGGAAACCCCCAAGTACCTGAACTCCCCGGAAACCCCCCTCTTCCGCAAGCGGGAGGTGCTCTTCGCCTACCCTGAGGCCAAGGCCAAGCTGCGCCAGGGACGGGCCATCGTGGTGGAGGGGCTTTTTGACGCCATCGCCCTGCACCAGATGGGCTTCGCCGAGGCGGTGGCGGTCTTGGGCTCCGGGCTTTCCGAGGAGCAAGCCCGCCTTCTCGAGATGCAGGAGGTGCGGGAGGTCTACTTGGCCTTTGATGCCGACGAGGCTGGACAAAGGGCCACCCTGCAAAGCCTGGACCTCTCCTTGGCCCGGAAGTTCCTCTTCTATGCGGTGCGCCTGCCCAGCAAGGACCCCGGGGAGCTCCTCCTCCTCCCCGAGGGCCCGGCCCTATTCCAGAAAGCCTTAGAGGAAGCCCTTCCCGAGGTGGAGTTCCGCTTCCAGGAGGCCACCCGGGGCCTGGACCTAACCCGCCCCGAGCACAAACGGAAGGTCCTGGAAACCCTCACCCCCAGGATGCTCTCCCCTGAGCCCTTCGACCCGGTAGCCGACCGCCTTAAGGCCCTGGTGGTGGAGCGGTTGGGCCTTTCCCTGCGCCAGCTGGAGGATTACCTGGCCAGCCTCAAGCGGGGCCGGCGTCCACCCCCCCAACCCCCCAAGGCCGAGCCCAAAAACCGGGTCCTCCTTCTGGAGCTGGACGTGATGGCCCTCCTCCTCTCCCTGCCGGAGGAACGCTTCGCCGAGTGGGTGCACCACACGGCCCTTCACGTCTGGCCCCCGGAAGGCTCCTTGCTCTCCGAGTTCTTAGAGCTGGCCAGCCGCGAACCCCGCCGGGATTACCTGCGCCAGGTGCTAAGCCGCAAGGAGGCGGGGGGCATCCTCCTGGAGAGGCTGATGCTGGTTCCCTCCGTGGACGAGCCCAGGTTCCCCGAGATCCTGGAGAAAACCCTGGCCCGCCTGCGGGAGGCCTACTACCTGGAGCGCCGGGCCAAACTGAAGGAGGAGCTAAACCGTAACCCTAGTCTGGATTTATTGCGGGAAATACAGGAACTGGACCAGGCCATAGAGGCAGAACGGCGCATCTACCGAAGGCTTTAGGGTAAAATCCTTGCGGGCGTAGGCCCAAGGAGGTAAAGAAGGATGAAAAGCCCCGTTCGCGTGGCGGTCACCGGCGCCGCAGGCCAGATCGGTTACAGTCTTCTTTTCCGCATCGCCGCAGGCGAAATGCTGGGAAAGGACCAGCCCGTGATCCTCCAGCTTCTGGAGATTCCCCAGGCCATGAGAACCCTGGAAGGCGTCATCATGGAGCTCGAGGACTGCGCCTTCCCCCTTTTGGCGGGGATCGTGGCCACGGATGACCCCAAGGTGGCCTTTAAGGACGCCGACTACGCCCTTCTGGTGGGGGCAGCCCCCAGGAAGGCGGGCATGGAGCGCCGCGACCTCCTGGAAATAAACGGCAAGATCTTCACCGAGCAGGGCCGGGCCCTGGCCGAGGTGGCCAAGCGGGACGTCAAGGTCCTGGTGGTGGGCAATCCCGCCAACACCAACGCCCTCATCGCCTACAAAAACGCGGAGGGCCTTGACCCCAAAAACTTCACCGCCATGACCCGGCTGGACCACAACCGAGCCAAGGCCCAGCTCTCCAAGAAGACGGGGGTCCCCGTGGACCGGATCCGCCGCATAGCCGTGTGGGGCAACCACTCCTCCACCATGTTCCCCGATCTCTTCCATGCGGAGGTGGACGGGAAACCCGCTTTAGAGCTGGTGGACATGGAGTGGTACGAGAAGGAGTTCATCCCCACCGTGGCCCAAAGGGGAGCAGCCATCATCCAGGCCCGGGGAGCCTCCAGCGCCGCCAGCGCCGCCAACGCCGCCATCGAGCACATCCGCGACTGGGCCCTGGGCACGCCCGAGGGGGACTGGGTTTCCATGGCGATTCCTTCGGATGGTTCCTACGGGGTTCCCGAGGGCATCGTCTACTCCTTTCCCGTCACCGCCAAGGACGGGAAATACGAGATCGTCCAGGGCCTGGAGATCAACGAGTTCGCCAGGAAGCGGATGGAGATCACCGCAAAGGAGCTTCTGGACGAGATGGAACAGGTAAAGGCCCTAGGGCTTATCTAGGGCTTGGCGGGGCCTCCGCCCTGGCCAAAGGCCAGGGCGGAGTTAGGTTTTTAGCCAAACCTCCGGAGCCCAGGGGTAGACCACCCAGGCCTCCGTGGCCTCGGCGTACACGTCGGGTTCGTCCGGCACCTGGTTTCGGCCGGGCTTGAAGTGCAAGGTGGCCACCAGGGGAAACCCTCCCGCCTGACGCACCCGGGCCTTCACCGCCCAGGCCGTCCGCCCTGAATCCCACACGTCATCCACCACCAAAACCCGCTTGCCGAAAAGCAGGGGGTCCGGGGGGAACTGCAAGAAGACGGGCTCGGGAAGGGTTTCCTCCCCCTCGTAGAACATCACCGCCGCCGTGAGGATGTCCCGCGCGCCCAGGGCCTGGGCCAAAAGGGCGGTGGGGATGAGCCCACCCCGGGCGATGCCCAGGATGAGGTCGAACTCCTCCTCCCGGAGCCTCCCGGCCAAACGGCGCACCAGGCGAAGGAGCTCCTCCCACGACAGGAAGAGCCTTTCCATCAGGGTTTATCCAGCTCAAAGGCCTGGTGCACCGCCCTTAAGGCGGCCTCCGCGTACTGGGCGGGGATGATGACGGAGATGCGCACCTCGCTGGTGGCGATCATCTCGATGTTGGCCCCGGTGGAGGCCACCGCCTGGAACATCTTGGCGGGGACCTCCGGGGCCGAGGCCAGGCCCACCCCCACGATGGATACCTTGGCGATGTCGGGGCGGAGAAGGGCCTCTCCCCCAATCTCGGCCAAAACGGGCTCCAGCGCCTCGAGGGCCTCCTGGGCGAAGTCCTTCTTCACGGTGAAGGCCATCTGCTGCCGGGAAGGATCGTGACCGGGTACCCCCTGGATGATCATGTCCACAGCGATGCCCCGCTCGGCCAGGGCCTGGAAGACCTTGGCGGCGATCCCCGGTTGGTCGGGGATACCGATGAGCCCGATCTGGGCGTGGTCCAGATCCAAGGCCGCACCCGTTACCACCTTACCCATTTCCATGTCGACCTCCTTCACCAGGGTACCAGGGTTATAGGAAAAGCTGGAGCGCACATGGAGCACCACCCCGTAACGCTTGGCATAGTACACCGCCCGGGGGTGGAGGACCTTGGCCCCTAGGGCGGCCATCTCCAGCATCTGGTCGTAGCCGATTACCTCAAGCTTTCGGGCCTCGGGAATCAGGTGGGGATCCGTGGTGTAAACCCCTTCCGTGTCCGTGTAGATCTCGCACTCCTTGGCCCCCAAGGCAGCGGCGATGGCCACGGCGGTGGTGTCCGACCCCCCCCGGCCCAAGGTGGTGATCTCCCCCTCCCGGGTGGTGCCCATGAAACCGGCGATCACCGCCACATACCCCTGGTCCAGGGCCTCTTGAATGCGGCTCGGGTTCACCTCAAGGATCCGGGCATCGCCATAGCGGCCATCCGTGACGATGCCGATCTGGTGCTGCACAAAGCCCCTGGCTGGGATGCCCATGGCCCAGAGTTGCATGGAAAGAAGGGCCACGGAAACCTGCTCCCCGGTGGTGGTGAGGAGGTCCAGCTCCCGGAAGGGAGGTCTCGGGTTCACCCGCTTGGCCAAAGCGATGAGCTCGTCGGTGGTGTGGCCCATGGCCGAAACCACCACCGCCAGCCTATGCCCCTTCTCCCGGTAGTGGGCGATGCGCTGGGCCACCTTGTGGATGCGCTCCAGGTCGCCCACAGAGGTACCGCCATACTTTTGCACGACCAGGGCCACGCTTGCCTCCTTCCCGCCCAAGGGGCGGCTTGAAAAGGAATGTTATCACATTTGCCCCTTCGCCCCAAGCCCCGTATCCTTGGCGTGTGGGCATGACCCTAGCGGAATACCACCGCCTTACTCCCCTACCCCGGCCCGGGGGGGTGCTCTACGTAAAGCCGGGAGCCCGGGGATACCGGGACCCGGTTTACGAGGCCCTCCAAGCCGCCGTGATCCCCTTCGGCCAAAGGGCCTTGGACCTGAACCCCGGGGTGGGCCTGGCAAGCCTGCCCCTGGAGGGCAGGATGGAGGTGGAAAGGCTGGAAACCTCGAGGGCCGCCTTCCGTTGCCTCCAGGCCAGCGGCCTGAAGGCCCGCCTGGCCCCTCCTTGGGAAGCGGAGGAAAACGCCTACGACCTGGTGGTCCTGGCCCTGCCCGCAGGCCGGGGCACCGCCTATGTGCAGGCCACCTTGGCGGCCGCCGCCCGGGCCTTGAGGATGGGGGGCCGGGTCTACCTGGCCGGGGACAAGAACAGAGGCTTTGAGCGCTACTTTAAGGAGGCCCAGGCCCTTCTGGGCTACGGCGTGGTCCTCAAGCGGCAAGGGCCGGTGCGGGTGGCCCTTCTGGAAAAGGAACGGGAAGCCCCACCCCTACCCTCCCTCTGGCACCGGTTCCAGGCAAGGCTTTTGGGGGAGGCCTTCTCCTTCCTTCACCTGCCGGGAGTCTTTTCCGCGGGGAAGGTGGACAAGGCCTCGGTGCTCCTCTTGGAAGGCCTGGTGGGGGAGGTGGGCCGAGAAGGTGTCCGCGGCAAGCGCATCCTGGACCTGGGGGCAGGCTACGGAGCCCTCACCCTGCCCCTGGCCCGCCTGGGGGGAGAGGTGACCGCCCTCGAGGATGACCTGGTCTCGGTCCTCTCCCTGGAAAGGAGTCTAAAGGAAAACCACCTTGCCGCCCGGGTACTTCACTCCGACGTGGACGATGCCCTGGCCGAAGGTGGTGAGGAATGGAGCTCTAGATCAGTCGGGCACAAAGTTCCTGGCTTGACAGACCGGGAAGTATTTGACATCATAGTTACGAATCCTCCCTTCCATGTGGGGGGAGCGGTTATCCTGGATGTGGCCCAAGCCTTCGTGGAAGCGGCGGCAGCCCGGCTGAAGCCGGGTGGTGGGTTTTTCTTGGTGGCAAACCCCTTTCTCAAGTACGAGCCCCTACTGGAAGAGCGCTTTGGCGCTTTTAGGACGCTTCTGGTGAGGGAGTACAAGGTGCTCTTCGCTGAGAAGGCCAACCGGGGATAGAAACCCCAAGGAGGGAGGTCCACGTTGAAGAAGACCAAGAACAAGGCGAAACCGGTTACCGCTGGGGAAGAGGAAAGGATGGCCGTTCAAACCCAAGAACCCCTAAACGCCATGGAGAAATCCCCTAAGGCCTCCTCGGCCAAAGCCGGCTCTGGAGGAGCCGCCTCGAAAAACCGGAAGAAGGCGCCACCGGCCCCCCTGGAGGTAAAAGAGGAAATCCCTCCCGAGGAGGAAATGGCGCCTGGGGCCAAGGATCCCCTTCAAGGGAGCTACCTGGAGGAGGCTTCGGAGGAACTCCCCCTCGAGGTGGAGGAGCCCGACCTCGCCCCCGAGATCTTCCTGGACGAGCCCCTGGATCCCATAGCGGACGAGGGCTACCTGGAAGCCGATGACCTCCTCCTTCCCGAGGAAGGCCCCTCCCCGGACTACCTGGGTGAGGAGTTCTTCGAGGAAGAGGAGGAGCTTGCCCTGCCCAAGGTCTCCACCTCCGATCCCGTGCGCCAGTACCTGCACGAGATCGGGCAGGTCCCCCTCCTCACCCTGGAGGAGGAGATCGAGCTGGCCAGGAAGGTGGAGGAGGGAATGGAGGCCATCAAAAAGCTCTCCGAGGCCACAGGGCTGGACCAGGACCTGATCCGGGAGGTGGTGCGGGCCAAGATCTTGGGCACGGCCCGCATTAGCCAGATCCCTGGCCTCAGGGAAAAGCTGGATCCCAAAACGGTGGACGAGGTGGATGCCCAGCTGAAAAGCCTTCCCAAGGAGCTTAAGCGCTACCTGCACATCGCCCGCGAGGGGGAAGCCGCCAGGCAGCACCTCATAGAGGCCAACCTGAGGCTGGTGGTGTCCATCGCCAAGAAGTACACGGGCCGCGGGCTCTCCTTCCTGGATCTGATCCAGGAGGGCAACCAGGGCCTTATCCGGGCCGTGGAGAAGTTCGAGTACAAACGGCGCTTCAAGTTCTCCACCTACGCCACCTGGTGGATCCGCCAGGCCATCAACCGGGCCATCGCCGACCAGGCCCGCACCATCCGCATCCCCGTCCACATGGTGGAGACCATCAACAAGCTCTCCCGCACCGCCCGTTCCCTCCAGCAGGAACTGGGCCGGGAGCCCACCTACGAGGAGATCGCCGAGGCCATGGGCCCAGGCTGGGACGCCAAGCGGGTGGAGGAAACCCTCAAGATCGCCCAGGAACCGGTTTCCCTGGAAACCCCCATCGGGGACGAGAAGGACAGCTTCTACGGAGACTTCATCCCCGACGAGCACCTCCCCTCCCCCGTGGACGCCGCCGCCCAGAGCCTCCTGGCGGAGGAGCTGGAAAAGGCCCTTTCCAAGCTCTCCGAACGCGAGGCCATGGTGCTGAAACTCCGTAAAGGGCTGATTGATGGACGGGAGCACACCCTCGAGGAGGTGGGGGCCTACTTCGGGGTCACCCGGGAGCGCATCCGTCAGATCGAGAACAAGGCCCTGAGGAAGCTCAAGTACCACGAGTCCCGCACCCGAAAGCTTAGGGACTTCCTGGACTAGCCGGGACCCCACCCCACACCGAGGGGAAAACGGGCCACCTCCTGGAGGTGGCCTTCGTCTTCATCCCGCACCAAGGCCACTTCCCTCACCACGAAGGAGCGCCTTTGGGGAGCGGGAAGCTCCTGCGCCAGCCTCCGTGCCTCCTCCTCGGATAGCCCCAGGGCCAAGGTGATGTGGGGCAGGTAGCTGGGTCCTTCGATCTCCTTCAGGGGCGGGGCCAAGGGTTCCAGGGCGTGGTATAGACGCCGGAAGGGGGTGCCCCCGTAGGCCCTCAGGTAAACCACCCCCTGGGGGAAATACCCCCACCCCCCGAGGCGCAGACGAAAGGGAACATGCCCCCGGAGAATGCCCGCAAGGGCGATCTTCAAAGCTTCCTCCTCATAGGGCCAGTCAAAGGGTTGGCGCAGGTTAAGGTGCGGGGGGCCAAAGCCCCTTATCCCGTAAAGGGCCTGAAGCTCCTCCAGGAAACGCCTCAGGTCCTCCGGGGGCCACACCAACACCCCATACACGCCGCCAGTATACCCGCTGGGCCTACCCAACCTTCTTCGGGCTGACTCGAGGAAACCCTCCCTCAACCCGCTCCCCGGGACATATTACCCTTGACTTAGGTGTTAACAAAGGTGTGTACTACCCTAGTAAGGAGGTGGCGTTTATGAAAAAAGCCCTACTGGCCCTGCTGGCCCTTGGCTTGATGGTGGCCCTGTCCAACAAGGAGGCCATCCAAAAGGAGTGGGAGCAGAGCGCCCACAACAACGGGGTGATGGGGGCCAAAACCCTGAGCGTGGCCACGGTGGAAGCCCGGGCCGAGGGCGCCGCCCACTGCGCCCGCTGCCACAGCGAGCAGGGGTTCTTGGCCTGGCTGAACCAGCTGAAGAAGGGGAACCCCGGCAACCTGGTGGGGCCTGATGGCAAGGCGGCCACGGTGGACTACCTGCGCTCCTTAGGCCTCACCCAGGCCCAGGTGAAGCCCATCACCTGCAAGACCTGCCACGACGACGACGGCGATCTCCGCCTGGTCCACGACACCCCCATGCTGCCCGCGGGCTTCCGGGCGGTGGGCGTGGGGAGCGGGGCGCTGTGCATGGCCTGCCACAACACCCGCAACGGGCGCATCACCTGGAACGCCGCCGATGCCGGCCGCTACACCTCCCCCCACTACTCCGCGGAGGCCGATGTCATCCTGGGCAAGAACGGCTACTTCGTGGACGACACCCGGGAGTGGAATAACCCCCATGCCTTCTTCACCGGGGGCTCCTGCTCCACCTGCCACATGAGCCTATCCGGTAAGGACTACACCGCCCACACCTTCAAGACCCCGGAGAACCTCTGCGCCTCCTGCCACGGGGCCAAGTACACCAAGGAGATGGTCCAGGACAACACCGAGCACCTCATGTCCCTGGTGCGCACCATGGTGAACGCCAAGGTGCTGGCGGTGCGGGACCGCATCAAGACGGTGCGGGCCTACAACCCCGACACCGGCCAGTTCACCCCCAACGTCCAGGTGAAGGCCCCCGTGTACCGGGTGGACATCGTCTCCTTCGGCGGGCAGCTGGGCTTCAAGATGGACCTCACGGACGGCACCACCCTCTGGAGCCAGCTGGGGGACATCCGCGACGAGAAGGGCCAGCCCGTCTTCTCCACCAAGGACCCTGTGGTGCGGGCCGCCTGGAACTACATCCTGGTGAAGTACGACGGCTCCAAGGGCATCCACAACCCCACCTACACCCGGGCCCTCCTCCTGGCCACGGTGGAGGCCCTGAGGTAAGGGACCCTGCCAGGACCCCCCGGGGGCTCCCCCCGGGGGTTTTGCCGTAGCATGGGAGGCGTGGACCGCACCTACCTCTACCGGGGCCGCATCCTGAACCTGGCCCTGGAGGGTCGTTACGAGATCGTGGAGCACAAGCCGGCGGTGGCGGTCATCGCCCTGAGGGAGGGGAAGATGCTCTTCGT
This sequence comes from Thermus antranikianii DSM 12462, assembly GCF_000423905.1. Taxonomy (NCBI): domain Bacteria; kingdom Thermotogati; phylum Deinococcota; class Deinococci; order Thermales; family Thermaceae; genus Thermus; species Thermus antranikianii. The sequence continues at coordinate 28,755 of NZ_AUIW01000014.1, forward strand.
GCGCCAGCACCGTCCGGCGGTGGGCCTAGCCCCCCTGGAGATCCCCGCAGGGCTCATGGAACCGGGAGAAGAACCCCTGGAGGCCGCCAAGCGGGAGCTGGCCGAGGAGACCGGCCTCACAGGCCGCCTCACCTACCTCTTCAGCTACTTCGTCTCCCCCGGGTTCACCGACGAGAAGACCTACGTCTTCCTGGCGGAGGACCTGCGGGAAGCCGAGGCCACCCCGGACGAGGACGAGGCCATTGAGGTGGTCTGGCTGGAGCCAGAAAAGGCCCTGGAACTTCACCAAAAAGGGGAGGTGGAGTTCTCCGCCACCGGCATCGTGGGCATCCTCTACCACCATGCTTTTCTCCGAGGTGGCTGACGTCCCCAAGGGGCCCAAGGTGGTGGCCGTGGGCTCCTTTGACGGGGTTCACCTGGGCCACCAGCACCTCCTGCGCCAGGCCCTGGCCGAGGCCAAGGCCCTCCACCAGCCCCTTTTGGTCTACACCTTTGACCCGCCCACCAAGGTCTTCACCCGGGGGGAGGGCTTCCTCATGGACCTCACGGAGAAGGTGGAGGCCCTGAGGGCCCTGGGGGTGGAGCTCATCCTGGCGGTGCCCTTCAACGAAACCTTCGCCCGGCGTCCGGCGGAGGAGTTCCTGGAGGACCTAAGGACCCTGGGGGCCAGCCGCATCTACGTGGGGGAGGACTTCCGCTTTGGCCGGGGCCGGGGCGGGGACCCCGAGGCCCTGGCCCGGGTGGCCCCCACCCGGGTGGTGCCCCTTCTGGCCTTAGGGGGGGAGCCGGTGAAGTCCAGCCGCATCCGCGCCCTTCTCCAAGAGGGCAGGGTGGAGGAGGCCCGCCACCTCCTGGGCCGCCCCTACGGGGCCTATGGGGTGGTGGTGGAGGGGGAGAAGCTGGGAAGGAGGCTCTCCTTCCCCACCGCCAACCTGGCGGTCCACCCCCTGAAGGTCCTTCCCCCCGGGGTCTATGCGGTGGAGGCCATGGGGGACTTCGGGCGGTACAAGGGGGTGGCCAACGTGGGCACGAGGCCCACGCTGGGGGGCGGGGAGAGGCGGCTTGAGGTCCACCTCCTGGGCTTCGCCGGGGAGCTTTACGGGGAGGAGGTGCGCCTCCTTTTCCTCAAGCACCTGCGCCAGGAAAGGCGTTTTGAGAGCCTCGAGGCCCTGAAGGCCCAGATCGCCCAGGACGTGGCCGCGGCCCGGGCCTACTTTGGGCTTTAGGGACACCTCTCCCCCGTCCCTTCCCCTAAGCTGGAACTGTGGACTGCGCCCGCCTGGCCGAGGCCTTGAGCGGGGCCCGGGGGAAGCAGGAGGTGTTCCGCCGGGCCCTTGCCGCCCTCGAGGCCGAGGGCATCATCCGTTGCGGGGAGGCCTACGGGGTGGGGGAAGGGCTCAAACTCTACCAGATGCAGGGGTGTCGCACCACCTGCCCCCTGGTGGCCCACTCCCGGGCCCTAGCGGAGGAGGCCCTGCAACGGGGGGAAAAGGTGGTGGATGGGCCTTTCGTGGCCCTGCCCATCCGCCAGGGGGAGAAGACCCTGGCGGTGCTGGTGCTGAGCCTGGCAGAAGGGCAGGAACTCCCCGAAGCCCTTCCCGCCCTCCTCCTCCTGGCCCTGAAGCGCCCGGGGCTGGAGCTGGCGGGGAGGCTCCTGGCCACCCAGGAGGAGGAAAGGCGCCGGGTGGGCCGGGAGCTTCACGACGGGGTAGGAAGCCTCCTCACCGCTGCCCTCCTTACCTTGAAGGTGGCGGAAAAGCACCCCGAGAAGCTCCCCGAGGCCCGCAAGCGGGTGGCGGAGGCCCTCGAGGAGGTCCGGCGGCTTTCCCGGGAACTCCGCATGCCCCTTCTGGACGATCTGGGGCTTAAGGAAGCCCTGTCCCGCTACCTGGAGGAATACCGCCAACACGGCCTTCAGGTGGAGGCTGAGCTGGACCTACCCCGCCTGCCCAAGGAGAAGGAAGTGGCCCTCTTCCGCGTGGTGCAGGAGGCCCTGACCAATGTCCTGCGCCATGCCCAAGCCCGGCGGGTATCCGTGCGCCTCTGGCAAGAGGGGGATCGCCTCTTCGGCGTGGTGAAGGATGACGGCCGGGGGTTTGACCCCGAAATAACCCCCCCCTCCGTGGGGCTTTTGGGCATGCAGGAACGCATCCAAAGCCTGGGGGGAAGCTTTGCCCTGCGTAGCAAACCCGGCCAGGGCACGGAGGTGGAGTTCGGGGTGCCCCTATGAGGGTGGTGTTGGTGGAGGACCACCACCTGGTGCGCAAGGGGCTTAGCCTCCTCCTGGAGGAGGGAGGGCACCAGGTGGTGGCGGAGTTCGCCAGCGCCGAGGAGGCCCTGGCCACCCCCTGGGAGGCCGAAGTGGTCCTCCTGGACCTGAACCTGCCGGGGATGGGGGGCCTAGAGGCCCTCCCCCACCTGGCCCAAAGGGCCAAGGTGCTGGTGGTCTCCATGCACAACGAACCCGCCTACGTGGCCCGGGCCTTTGCCCTGGGGGCCCGGGGTTACCTGCCCAAAGACGCCCTGGACCAAGACCTCCTGGAGGCCCTAGCGCGCCTTTCCCAAGGCCTCCGCTACCTCCACCCGAGCCTGACCGAAGCCCTCCTGGAGGGGCAGGCAGAGCCCGGCCCCGAGGTCCTTTCCGAAAGGGAGAGGGCCGTGGTGGCCCTCCTGGCCCAGGGCTACACCCTCTCCCAGGTGGCCGAGCGCCTGGGGCTTTCCGTGAAGACCGCTTCCACCTACAAGCAACGGGCCCTGAACAAGCTGGGCCTCATGGACACCCCCGAGCTGGTGCGCTGGGCCAGGGAGCACGGCCTGGCCTGAGGGCCCTGATTGGGACATTCTTCCCAAGGACATTTGCCTTAGGAGAACTTCCGACAGGGAGAGGGAAAACCCTCTGTCTCGTGAAAGAAGGGGCAAGCCCTAGCCTGAGGCCAGGAGGTGAGGCATGGAACTCCTGGGCTGGGTCACAGCAAGCCTCTTCGCCCCACCGGGGGAGGCCTTCTTCCGGGAGCTCTCCGCGGGCACCCTGGAGGAGGCGCTGGAGGAGCTCACGGGCCACCCCGTGGCCCTGCCCCAGGTGGCTCCCTCCGAGCTCCAGGCCGCCTACACCGCCCTCTTCGTCAGCAACCCGAGCGGGCTCCCCGCCCCCCCCTACGCGGGCTATGCCCTGGACGGGGAGCTCTTCGGCCCCTCCTACCACCGGCTTCTGGAGCTCTACCGGGAGGGGGGCCTCGAGGTCCAGGAAACCTGGCGCGACCTCCCCGACCACCTCTCGGCCCTGGGGGAGGCCATCGCCCTCCTGAACCCCAGACGGCCCGACCTCTCCCGCCGCCTGGTCCAGGAGTTCCTTCACCCCTGGCTGAAACGCTTTGGCCCGGCGGTAAAAGCCCACGACCCCACCGGCTTCTATCGCGAGCTGGTGGAACTTTTAGAGGAGGCCATCCATGCAAAGACGGGAGTTTCTGAAGCTTAGCGCCCTGGGTGTGGGGGCCATGGCCTTGCGGGGAAGCGGCCCCGCCAAAGCCCTCAAGGCCCCCTGGTACGCCCAGGAAGTAAAGAGCGTCTACCAGATCTGCGAGGGATGCTTCTGGCGATGCGGCATCGTGGCCCACGCCGTGGGCAACCGGGTCTACAAGGTGGAGGGGTACGAGGCCAACCCCAAAAGCCGGGGCCGGCTCTGCCCCCGGGGCCAGGGGGCTCCCCAGACCACCTACGACCCCGACCGCCTGAAGCGCCCCCTCATCCGGGTGGAGGGGAGCCAGCGCGGGGAGGGCAAGTACCGGGTAGCCACCTGGGAGGAGGCCTTAGACCACATCGCCAAGAAGATGCTGGAGATCCGCGAAAAGTACGGCCCCGAGGCCATCGCCTTCTTCGGCCACGGCACCGGGGACTACTGGTTCGTGGACTTCCTGCCCGCCGCCTGGGGCAGCCCCAACGCCGCCAAGCCCTCCGTTTCCCTCTGCACCGCTCCCCGGGAGGTGGCCTCCCAGTGGGTCTTCGGCCGTCCCATCGGCGGCCACGAGCCCATTGACTGGGAAAACGCCCGCTACATCGTCCTCATCGGCCACCACATCGGCGAGGACACCCACAACACCCAGCTCCAGGACTTCGCCCTGGCCCTGAAAAACGGGGCCAAGGTGGTGGTGGTGGACCCCCGCTTCTCCACCGCCGCCGCCAAGGCCCACCGATGGCTCCCCATCAAGCCGGGCACCGACACCGCCCTGCTCCTGGCCTGGATCCACGTGCTCATCTACGAGGACCTCTACGACAAGGAATACGTGGCCAAGTACACGGTGGGCTTTGAGGAGCTCAAGGCCCACGTAAAGGACTTCACCCCCGAGTGGGCCGAGAAGCACACGGAAATCCCCGCCCAGGTGATCCGGGAGGTGGCCCGGGAGATGGCCGCCCACAAGCCCAGGGCGGTCCTTCCCCCCACCCGGCACAACGTCTGGTACGGGGACGACACCTACCGGGTCATGGCCCTCCTCTACGTGAACGTCCTCCTGGGCAACTACGGCCGCCCCGGGGGGTTCTACATTGCCCAAAGCCCCTACCTGGAGAAGTACCCCCTGCCCCCCCTGCCCCTGGAGCCGGCGGCAGGCGGGTGCTCGGGGCCCTCGGGGGGCGACCACGAGCCCGAGGGCTTCAAACCCCGGGCGGACAAGGGCAAGTTCTTCGCCCGCTCCACCGCCATCCAGGAGCTCATTGAGCCCATGATCACCGGGGAGCCCTACCCCATCAAGGGGCTCTTCGCCTACGGCATCAACCTCTTCCACTCCATCCCCAATGTGCCCCGCACCAAGGAGGCCCTGAAAAACCTGGACCTCTACGTGGCCATTGACGTCCTGCCCCAGGAGCACGTGATGTGGGCGGATGTCATCTTGCCCGAGGCCACCTACCTGGAGCGCTACGACGATTTTGTCCTGGTGGCCCACAAAACCCCCTTCATCCAGCTAAGGACCCCCGCCCACGAGCCCCTCTTTGACACCAAGCCCGGCTGGTGGATTGCCCGGGAGCTGGGCCTCAGGCTGGGGCTGGAGCAGTACTTCCCCTGGAAGACCATTGAGGAGTACCTGGAGACCCGGCTCCAGAGCCTGGGCCTGGACCTGGAGACCATGAAGGGCATGGGTACCCTGGTGCAACGGGGCAAGCCCTGGCTGGAGGACTGGGAGAAGGAAGGCCGCCTCCCCTTCGGCACGGCCTCGGGGAAGATAGAGCTCTATTGCCAGCGGTTCAAGGAAGCCGGCCACCAGCCCCTGCCCGTCTTCACCCCCCCGGAGGAACCCCCGGAAGGCTTCTACCGGCTCCTCTACGGCCGGAGCCCGGTGCACACCTTCGCCCGCACCCAGAACAACTGGGTCCTGATGGAGATGGACCCCGAGAACGAGGTCTGGATCCACAAGGAGGAGGCCAAGCGGCTGGGCCTGAAGGAGGGGGACTACGTGATGCTGGTGAACCAGGACGGGGTGAAGGAAGGCCCCGTGCGGGTCAAACCCACGGCCAGGATTCGCAAGGACTGCGTGTACATCGTCCACGGCTTCGGCCACAAGGCCCCCCTCATGCGCCTGGCCCACGGGCGCGGCGCCTCCGACAACTACCTGCAGACCCGGTACAAGCTGGACCCCATCTCCGGCGGGGCCGGCCTGCGGGTGAACTTCGTGAGGCTGGAGAAGGCGGAAAGGCCCAGGCTACCCTCCCTCACTGGGCTGGCCAAGCGCCCCTTTGACGAAAGGAGGATGTGATGCCCCGCTACGCCATGGCCATTGACCTAAGCCTCTGCGTGGGCTGCGCCGCCTGCGCCGTGGCCTGCAAGATGGAAAACGAGGTCCCTCCCGGGGTCTTCAACCTCTGGATCCGGGAGCGGGAGGTGGGGGAATACCCCAACCTGGTGGTGGAGTTCCGCCCCGAGCAGTGCCTGCACTGCGAAAACCCCCCTTGCGTGCCCGTCTGCCCCACGGGGGCCAGCTACCAAACCAAAGACGGCCTGGTGCTGGTAGACCCCAAAAAGTGCATCGCCTGCGGGGCCTGCATTGCCGCCTGCCCCTACGATGCCCGCTACCTGCACCCGGCAGGTTACGTGAGCAAGTGCACCTTCTGCGCCCACCGGCTGGAAAAGGGCAAGGTGCCGGCCTGCGTGGAGACCTGCCCCACCTACTGCCGCACCTTTGGCGACCTGGAGGACCCGGAAAGCCCCGTGGCCAAGGCCCTTAAGGCGGCAGAGCGGGTGGACGTGCTAAGGCCCGAGCAGGGTACAAGGCCCAAGCTCTTCTACCTGAACGCCCCTTCCAAGAAGGGGCTCACCCGGGAAAGCGAGGTGCACCATGGCTGAGTTCTACGGCCTCCCCAACGCCCAGGAGTTCTGGCACTGGACCAACGCCCTCCACTTCGTCCTGGTAGGGCTGGCAGGAGGTGTGGCCCTTCTGGCCGCCCTCCTCCACCTTAAAGGGGATGCGGAGGCCCGGCGCTACACCCTCTACGCTCTCATGCTCATCGCCCTGGACCTCTTCATCCTCTGGGCCGAGTCCCCCGCCCGCTTCCGCTTCACCCACATCTGGCTTTTCCTTTCCTTCCACCCCACAAGCCCCATCTGGTGGGGGGCCTGGGGCCTGGGGCTTGGCTTCCTCACCGGGGGGCTCCTCTACCTGGGCAAGGGGTCCCAGCGGGCCCTGGCCTGGGCCCTCCTGGTTTTCAGCCTGGTGGCCCTCTCCTACCCGGGCCTGGCCCTGGCGGTAAACCTCAACCGCCCCCTTTGGAATGGGCTCATGGCAGGGCTTTTCCCCCTCACCGCCTTGGTCTTGGCCCTGGGCCTGGCGGCCCTCCTCAAAAGCCCCTGGGCCCTTTTCCCCTTGCGGGTGCTGGCGGGGGCTTCCCTGCTCCTCGCCCTCCTCTACCCCCTCACCCTTCCGCCGGAGGCCCGGGGGCACCTTCTGGAGGAGGCAGGGTTCTGGTACGGGCTTTTCCTCCTCCTGGGCCTCGGGACTTTCTGGCAAGAACGCCTGGCCCCCTGGGCGGGGCTTTTGGCGGCGGCAGGCCTCAGGGCCCTCCTGGTCCTGGCAGGCCAGTGGCAAGGTCTTGGCCTTTAGGGGTTATGGCCCCTAGGGAATGCGAAGGAGGTACACGATGAAAGGCACGAAGAAGCTGGCTTGGTTGGGTCTTCTGCTGGTGCTTCCGGTTCTGGCGCAGGCTACCACGGTCACCTACTCCGCCCTCACGGTGCGGGAGCTGGGCAACTTCCTCATGAACCTGCCCACTGGGTTCTACGCCATCGCCCCGGCCGCGGCCAAGAACATGATGGACACCGTGGACGTCTTCATCCTGGATGTGCGCGAGCCCAATGAGTTTGCGGGTGAACGCATCCAGGGAGCGGTGAACATCCCCATCCGCGATCTGCCCAAGCGGGTGGGCGAGCTGCCCAAGGGCAAGCCCATCATCGTCTACTGCAAGGTGGGGCACCGGGGCTCCATGGCCATGATGTTCCTCCGGGGCCAGGGCTACAACGTGCAGAGCATCAGCGGTGGCCTGGACGGCTGGAAGAACGCGGGTCTGCCCGTGGTGAAGTAGGCTAGGAAGGCTGGGGGCGGGGCCAAAGCCCCGCCCCCTTTTTATTCGTCAAAGTAGGTGAGCTTGGGGCTTCGGTTGGCCCTAAGCTCGTCCAGGCGGCGGACCGGGGTGGAGTAAGGGGCACCCTCCAGCCACTCCTTGGGCTTTTGCAAAAGCTCCCCCATGGCCTCGGCGAAGGCCTCGAGGGTCTCCTTGCTCTCCGTTTCCGTGGGCTCGATCATCAAAGCCTCCTTGACGATCAAGGGGAAGTACACGGTGGGGGGGTGGAAGCCCATCTCCAAAAGCCCCTTGGCCAGGTCCAGGGTGCGGAAGCCCTGGGGGGGCTGGGCCACGAACTCGTGCATGCAAGGGCCGTCGTAGGGCACCTTGTACCCCTTCTCCTTGAGAAGTTCCTTGAGGTAACGGGCGTTGAGCACGGAAAGGGCGGCCGCCTTCTTGAGGCCCTTTAGCCCTAGGGTGCGGATGTAGGCCCAGGCCCGCACCAAGGCCAGGAAATTCCCGTAAAAGCTCCGCACCCGGCCGATGCTCTTGGGAAGGTCAAAGTTCAGGTAGAAGCCCTCCTCGCCCCTCTCCACCGTGGGCACGGGGAGGTAGGGAGCCAGGTGGGCTTTCACCCCCACGGGCCCCGAGCCCGGCCCACCCCCCCCATGGGGCACGGTGAAAGTCTTGTGCAGGTTCAGGTGGACCACGTCAAAGCCCATGTCCCCCGGCCGGGCCCAGCCCATGATGGCGTTCAGGTTGGCCCCGTCGTAGTAAAGCTGCACCCCGGCCTCCTTGCTGACGCGGGAGATCTCCAGGATGCGCCGCTCAAAAAGGCCCAGGGTATTGGGGTTGGTGAGCATGATGGCGGCCACGTGGGGACCAAGCTCCCGTTTCAGGGCCTCGAGGTCCACCTCCCCATCCGGCCCCGAGGGTACCTCCTTCACCTGGTACCCCGCCATGCTGGCGGTGGCGGGGTTGGAGCCGTGGGCAGAATCCGGCACCAGAACCACTCGCCTCTCTTTCCCCTCCCCCCGGTCCTCGTGGTAGGCGCGGATGATGAGGATCCCGGTAAGCTCCCCATGGGCTCCGGCGGCGGGCTCCAGGGTGATGGCGTCCATGCCCGTGAGGGCCTTCAAGTACTCCGAAAGCTGCCACATGAGCTCCAGGGCCCCCTGGACGGTCTTGGGATCCTGGTAGGGGTGGAGGTCAGCGAAAAGCCGCACCGCCTCCTCGTGGAGCTTGGGGTTGTACTTCATGGTGCAGCTACCCAAAGGGTAGAAGGTGGTGTCCACCCCCACCTGGCGGCGGGAAAGCCCCGTGTAATGGCGCACCAGGGTGAGCTCGTCCACCTCGGGGAGCCGGGGTGGGGCCTTGCGCAAAAACTTCTCCGGGATGTAGCGGGAGGCCTCAGGCGTCTCCTCTACCAGCCTCAGGCCCCGCCTTCCCGGGCGGCTTCGCTCAAAGATCAAGGGATAGCTCATGCCAACACCTCCCGCATGGCCGCTTGTAGGGCCAAAAGGTCCTCCTCCCGGTGGAGTTCCGTGGCAGCAAAGAGGGCGAGGTTCTCCCCGTACTCCTTCGGCACCGGGGTGGCGGCATGGAAGCCCCTTGCCGCCAAGGCTTCCCGCACCGCCTCAGGTTCCTTGGGAAGCCTGAGAACAAACTCGTTGAAGAAGGGCTTTGGGGTGAAGGGCTCCACCCCTGGGATCTCCAAAAGAAGCTCCCAGAGGCGGTGGGCCATGGCCACGCTTTGCAGGGCCACCTCCTTAAGCCCCAAAGGCCCCAAGGCCGCCAGGTACATGGCCCCCATGAGGGCGGTGAGCTGGGCGTTGGTGGTGATGTTGCTCTTGGCCTTGGCCCGGCGGATGTACTGCTCCCGGGCCTGGAGGGTGAGGATGTAGCCCCGCTTTCCCTCGGCGTCCACGGTTTCCGAGACCAACCGTCCGGGCATCTGGCGCACGAAGGCCTTCCGGGTGGCCAGGTACCCAAAGTGGGGCCCGCCAAACCCCATGGGCAGGCCCAGGGTCTGGCCATCCCCCACGGCGATATCCGCCCCGTAGGCCCCCGGGGGCTCCAGAACCCCCAGGGAAAGGGGATCGGCCACCACCACGAAAAGCGCTCCCACCCCATGGGCCCTCTCCGCCAAGGGGGCGAGATCCTCCAAGGCCCCCAGGTAGTTGGGGTGCTGGGCCACCACGGCCCCCGTACCCTCGGGCACCTCCCCCAAGGGGGTGCGGCCCTCTTCCAGGGGCAGGGTGATGAGCTCCGCCCCCACCGCCTCCAAATAGCTCCTGAGCACCTCCCGGTACTCCGGGTGCACTCCTTGGGAAACCAGGACCCGCATCCTTCCCGTTTCCCTCAAGGCCAGAAGGACCCCCTCTGCCAGGGCAGTGGCCCCATCGTACATGGAGGCGTTGGCCACCTCGAGGCCCGTGAGTTCCGCCACCATGGTCTGGTACTCAAAGGTGGCCTGCAAAACTCCCTGGCTCACCTCCGGCTGGTAGGGGGTGTAGGCGGTCAAAAACTCTCCCCGGCTCGCCAGGGCTTGGACCACGGGCGGGGTGTGGTGGCTACGAACCCCACCCCCCAAAAAGGCCTTAAAGGCCGGTTTGTTTTTCCCCGCAAGCCGCTTGAGCTCCTCCAGCACCGCCCACTCCGGCAAGGGCTCGGGCAGGGAAATCTCGGGGTTTAAAACCTCCTTTGGCAGGTGCCGGTAGAGGTCCTCGAGGCTTCCGGCTCCCACCCGTTCCAGCATGGCCTGGATCTCTTCCTCGGTATGGGGCGTGTAGTCCATAGGTCCATCCTTAAACACAACCCCCGGGCCATTTGACCCGGGGCCATAGAAGGGCTCCGCTGCCCGGCTAAGGGCATCCGGGCACCCCAAAGCCCCGAGATCGCCATACCGGCCGCCTTACCCTTCGCTCTCCAAGACCTCCTGGTAGCCGGCAGCATCCAGCAGGTCATCCAGGTGCCCCATGTCCAAGGGACGGATGCGGAAGATCCAACCCTCCCCATAGGGGTCCTGGTTGATAAGCTCCGGGGTCTTCTCCAAAGCGGTGTTCACCTCCACCACCTCACCCGATACCGGGGCGTAGATGTCGGAGGCGGTCTTCACGCTCTCCACCACGGCCACCGCCTCGCCCTTCTCCACCTTGCGCCCCACCTCGGGTAACTCCACGTACACCACGTCCCCGAGCGCATCCTGGGCATAGTCGGTGATGCCCACCAACACCGTGTCCCCTTCGGGCAGGGCCCACTCGTGGGTCTTGGTGTAAAAGCGGTCCTTGGGTATGTCCATAGCGCCTCCTAACCCCCGCTATTTTAGCGGCACAAAGGGCAATGGGCTAAGGGAAGCCCCCGCTTTACGCCCCCGAACCTCCACAAAGAAGGGCTCCTGCGCCCCCTTCTCCACGTAGGCCAGGGCGATGCCCTTTTCCAAAAGGGGAGAATAACCCCCGCTGGTCACCCGGCCCACCGGGCGGTCGCCGGAATACACCCTATACCCCTCCCGGGGAATTCCCGCCTCCAGCACCAGGCCGATGAGCTTCTCGGCGCATGGCGTGGCCAGCATCGCCTCCTTGCCGTGGAAATCCTTCTCCTTCTTCACCACCCAGGCCCAGGGGGTGCAGAGAGGGTTGGTGTCGTCGGTAAGCTCGTGGCCGTAAAGGGGAAACCCGGCCTCCAGCCTCAGGGTGTCCCGGGCTCCCAGGCCCGCCGGGGTCGCCCCCGCCTCCAAAAGAGCTTCAAAGACAGCCTCGGCATCCTTGGGAGCCAGAAAGAGCTCAAAACCATCCTCCCCCGTGTACCCGGTGCGGGCCAGACGGGCGGGCCGGCCCGCCACCCGGGCGCTGAACACGTCGTTCTTTTTCCTTTGGGAAAGGTCGGCGTCGGTCAAACCCTGGAGGAGGGAAGCCGCCTTGGGACCCTGCAGGGCCAGGAGGGCGGTTTCCTCGGAGAGGTCGGTGAGCTCCACGGCAAAGCCCCGGGAGAGCTCCTTCAGGTGGGCGAAGTCCTTGGCGATGTTGGCGGCGTTCACCACCATGAGGTACTCCTCCTCGGCGAGCCGGTATAGGTAGATGTCGTCCACCACCCCTCCTCGGGCGTTGGGGAGCATGGAGTACTGGGCCCGGCCCACCTTGAGCTTGGCGGCGTCGTTGGCCGTGGCCCACTGGAGGAAGGCCAGGGCCTCCCTGCCCCGGATGAGGAACTCCCCCATGTGGCTCACGTCGAAAAGTCCAGCCCCCCGGCGCACCGCCAGGTGCTCCTCCACAATGGAGGCGTACTGCAGGGGGAGGGCGTAGCCGGCAAACTCCACCATGCGCCCCCCGTGGCGCAGGTGGGCTTGGTAAAGCGGGGTCTTCTTCATGCCAAGCCCCATCCTACTAAAAGAACTCCCTTCTCAAGGCCTCGGCGGAGTTGTCCTCGAGGACCTCTTCCCGCTTGGTGGCCCAAGCAGGGAAGGGAAAGCGCACGAGAAGAGGCACGGGGATCTCCGGCTGATGGAGGATCACCATCCCCTGGGGCAGGATCAGGGCCCGCTGGCGGAAGGAGGTGGGGAGGTAGCGGTACTCGGGCCGCTCGGCCTCGGCGGCATCCAGCCTTCCCACCACCCGGATGGCGGCGTTGCCCACCACCCTTCGCTCCACCTCGCTGGCGGTCTGCTGGGCCCCGATGAGGATCACCCCTAAGGAGCGGCCCCGTTCGGCGATGTCCAGGAGCACGTCCTTGATGGGGCTTTCCTCGTCCCGGGGAGCGTACTTGTTGAGCTCGTCCAACACCACGAAAACCCGGCCCCGGTACTGGCCCCGCTCCTTTTTGGCGAAGAGGTCGGAAAGAAGGCTCCCCACCACGAACATCTGGCCCTGGGGGGAGAGTTTGGCCAGGTCCACCACGTGGACCTGTTCCCCTCCTTCCAGGGGGTCCGGGGGATTGCCCTTGCGGTCTCCCCGAACCAGGTGGCCCACGTTCTCCACGCTTGCGCGAAGGCGCCGCACGAAGGCCTCCAGGGTCCCCCGGGCCTGGCGGGCGGTCCAGGCCCTGTCCCCCTCCCCTTCCCCGGTTTCGGGTCCCAAAAGCTTGTACTCCAGGTAGCGCACCAGGTCGGCGAAACTTTTCAACCGCACCCTGCCCAGGTCGTCAAAGGCAATGTCCTCGGGAAGCTCCCCTTCGGGCCAGTCCGCCACCAGGAGATGGGGCCCCTTCTGCCCCTCCGCAAGCCGCCTCAGCTTCTCCGTCACGTGGGCCACCAGGAAGCCCAGGTTGGTGAGGGCCCCCTTATCGGTGAAGAGGAAGGGGAGAAGCCCTTTCTGGGCAAACTGCACCAGGTCCCAGTGGTACGCCTTCACTCCCTCCAGGCGGGTTTCCACATCGGGGAGAACCCCCTCCCCTTCCTTCTTGGGCGGGGCCAGGAAGCGCACGCTCCCAAAAGGGGTGGGGGAAAGGCCCAGGCGGCGGTACTCCTCCTTGGCCTCCTCGGAAAGCCTTAGGTTCGGCTTGTCCAGGAAGAGGAGGTCCTCCCCCTTCACGTTGAAGAGGAGCACCCGGGCCTGATGGGCCTCCTCGAGGACCCCGCTTTCCAAAAGGCTCTTCAGGAGGAAGGTGGCGTAGCTGGTCTTGGCCGCCACCCCGCTGATGCCCGAGATGTTCACGTGCCCCCCCTTTACCCCGTTCAGGAACTCCAGGTTGAGGTAAGCCACCTCCCCGCTTTTTAAAAACCCCACAGGGAGCTTGGTGCTTCCCCTTTGGTTTTTCATGGCGTCGTAGTAAAGGGCAAGCTCCAGGTCCTCCTCCCGGGCCAGGTACACAGCGGAGCCGGGATCGGGGGGGAAAAACTCCTCGGGCACGATACGGGTCACGCTCACATGGGCCACATAGGCCAAGCTTACGGGGATCTTCCCCTCCACCGCCAAAAAGGTGTCCGTGTCATAGCTTTCTCCCTCGTGGGCCTTGGCCACGTGGTCCACCATGCCGAAATAACGGACCTTGCCCACCTTGGGGTGGAACCCCTCCACCACCACCAGGTCGTCCAGGCGCAGAAGGCCCTCCCCCTCCACCCCCACCCAGAACTCCAAGGGAGTGGCCTCCCGCCTGCCCAACACCACCCCGATGCGCTCCATCAACCACCTCCCAGATCATCCTGGTGCCGGGCAAGGATGCGGGCCACCACCTCGCGGCTCCCCATCCTGCGGGCCAGCTCCCGCTCAAGCCCCCCAACGGGCAGAAGGTTTTGCGGGGCCCTGGGATCCTTCACCGGGTGGGAGGCCAAGGCGGGAAAGAGGCTTAAGGACAGGTCCGCCAGGGCACCGAAATCCCCCTGCAGCGGGGTTTCCACCCGCAGAAGCCCGCTTTCCGGTGGGCGCACCCCCTCCGGGGTTAGGGGCAGGCGCAGGTACCAGCTGGCCAGTTCCTGCCCCTTCCGGCGCACCCTAAACATGGGGGTGCGCTCCCCGGGTTTCAGGGTGGAGAGGAGGGCTTCCCTGTCCTCGGGGAGGTAACGGGCCCAATGGACCTTGATGTATCCCAAAACCGGGCCCTGCCGCCTTAAGCGCACGGGGCCATCCACCACGAGAAGGCCTCCCGCGAGGGCCCTGGCCAGCTTTTCCTCCAAGAGGGTCCTGGCCTTCCGCAAACCCTCCTGAAGGGCCGTGAAGATGTCCCCGGGGGCTGGATGGCCCTCGAGGGGCAGGGGTTCGTACACCAGCTCTCCCAAGCGCAAGGCCTCCTCCAACCCCACCCCCACCCGGCGCACCCTGGTTTCCAGCAGGCGCATATTCCCTTGCTGATAAACCACCGCGCCCGCGGCCACGCACCCCAAAAGGGCGAGCTTCCTCCCGTCGGAAAGCACCGCCTCCACCCGCTCCCGGCCGTCCACGAAGTAAAGGGGTTCAGGCCAGGGCACGGGATCAGCCCTTCTGGCCTCCCATGGCTCCTCCAGGGGCTGGAAGCTGGCAGGGTAGCCCTCCTCCCAAACCGTGGCCCCAGAGAAAGCTTCCCCTGCCATGCCCTCGAGGCGGGAAACATCCAGGGCGTAAAGCCGCCAGGCCATGCCCTTAGATTACCGGGGCCGGGCGGTAGGGGAGGTACTTGGGCTCCCAGAAACGGCTACGCACGAACTCCATAAGCCCCTTGAAGGAAAGGCCCATCACCCGTTCCTCCTCCGCCACGCCCTCCTCGAGGGCCTTCTGCATCACCCGGGCCGCCACGTAAGGGGAAACCTCCCTCAACCGGGAAACCGGGGGGTAAAGGAGCTCGGGGAAATGGCTTTCCGTGTAGTCGTAAAGGGCGTAGGCCGCCTCCAACACCATCCCGTCCGTCACCTCCCGGGCCCGGGCCAGCACCGCCCCCAGGCCGAGGCCTGGGAAGATGAAGGCGTTGTTCCCTTGGCCGATGGGAATGGTCCGCCCCATGTAGCCCACCGGGGGAAAGGGGCTACCCGCCGCCACCAAGGCTCTTCCCTCCGTCCAGTAGATGAGGTCGTCGGGAAGGGCTTCGCAGGCCGAGGTGGGGTTGGAAAGGGGAAAGATCACCGGGCGGGGGGTATTTTCCATCATGGCCCGCACCACGGGCTCGGTAAAGCTTCCCCCCTGGCCGGAAAGGCCCAGAAGCACGGTGGCCCGGGCATTGCGGATGGTTTCCAAGAGGTTGGGGCAGGAACCCGCAAACTCCCACCCAGCGATGCGCTCCCGCCTTTGCGCATAGGGCTGCTTGTAGGCCTCCATGCTCCGGCCTTCCACCAGGAGGCCCTTGGAATCCAGCACCAGAACCCGGGCCCGGGCCTCCTCCTCGGAAAGGCCTTCCCGCTTCATGCCCTCCCGCAAGGCCCAGGCCACCCCGATGCCCCCAGCGCCTGCCCCATAGATCACGATCACCTGGTCGGAAAGCTTCTCCCCCTTCAAACGGCAGGCGGAGAGCACCCCCGCCAGGGCCACCGCCCCTGTTCCCTGGATGTCGTCGTTGAAGGAGGGTATCACCTTGCGGTAGCGCTCCAGCACGTTAAAAGCCGCCTCCTTGGCAAAGTCCTCCCACTGGATCAGGGCCTTGGGGTAGCGCTTGCGCACCGCTTCCACAAAGCGGTCCAGGAAGCGGTAGTACTCCTCGCCCCTCAGGCGCTTGTGCCGCACGCCCAGGTACAGGGGATCCGTGAGGAGATCCTCCCGGTCGGTGCCCACGTCCAGCTCCACGGGAAGGGTCTTGTCAGGTCCTACACCCCCCACGGCGGTGTAAAGGGTGAGCTTTCCGATGGAGATGGCCATGCCCCCATACCCCTGGTCCCCGATCCCCAGGATGGCGGAGGAATCCGTGGCCACGATGAGGCGGACCTCCTCCAGGGGAACATTGGCCAGGGCTTCCTCGATGCGGTCGATGTTCCGGGTGCTGGCGGTGAAGCCCCGGGGGTACCGGTAGATGTGGGAAAACTCCCGCACCGCCTCCCCCACCGTGGGGGTGTAGAGGATGGGCAGCATCTCCTCCAGGTGGTCCACCAAAAGGGCATAAAAGAGCACCTCGTTGCGGTCCTGGAGGTGGCGGAGGTAGATGTGTTTCTCCAAAGGGCTCTGGATAAGGCGGTAGCGGCGGTAGACCCGCTCCTTCTGCTCCTCGAGGGTGTTCACATGGGGGGGAAGGAGGCCCTCGAGGCCCAAGGCCTTCCGCTCCTCCTCGGTGAAGGCCGTGCCCTTGTTGAGGAGAGGAAGCCTAAGCAGGAGAAAACCGGAAACATAGGGCTCCAGATAACGCTCACCTCGTTCGTCCCGCTTGACATCGTAATAACGGCTGACCGGCATAACACTATTTTTCCACCGCTAAGGCTCCAAGGCTAGGGTAGGAACACCCCAGGCGGGCCACCCCTACATGCGGGGATGACCCGGAATTGCCTCGTCTTCATCCACCGCTTCCCCTTCCTCCAGCCCGCCTTCCGCCGCAGGCACCCTACCTCCCAGCTTGCGACCGGAGGCAGCTGAGTACGGCCGCCCAGGTGCGCCGGTTGGATTCCCAGTGGAGCTCCGGCTCCACAGCAGAGACGGGCACCCACTTCCAGTCGTCGTGCTCCTCGGGGGCAATGCGGATGGCGGCCTCAGAAACCTCCACCCAATACAGATCTTTCCGGATGACCTGATGGGGTAGCTGAAACTCCCAGTGCCCGGCAACCTGGTGGAGATCCTCAGCCCGTACGCTCAGGGACGTCTCCTCATAGATCTCCCGAACGCAGGCTTCGTGCGGAGCTTCACCCTCCTTGATTCCTCCCGTAATAGGTTGCCAGAAGCCACCCGGGGTATCGGGCTCCTCCCCCACGTGCAGGAGAAGCACGGCATCCTCCTCACCCATCCCCCGGCGAATGATCCAGCACTCTATGCTATTCCGGACGGATTCGCTCGCCATGCGACCTGCCCCTTCCATAGCATTCTAGCCCAAGCCGCTACAGCGCTGCCCCTCTTCCTTTCACGGGCCGACCACGGTGCGGAGGACCATGTAGGGATGGAGTTTGCAGTAAACCGAATATTCCCGAGAGAGGGCAAAGGTGTAACGGAAACGCTCCCCCGGGGCCAGGATCCCGCTATCGAAAAGGCCCCCACTCTTTGTGGCGGTATGGGGATGCTGGCCCTGATTGGCAAAGACCACGACGGTTCCCGGAGAAATCCGCAGAGTGTCCGGCCGAAAGGCGAAGTCCTCCATCGACACCACCACCTCCCGAGAGGGAGCGGCATAAGGCTCCAAGTCCGCTGAGGGCACTCCTTCCCAGGGAAAGCAGGCTGCAAGAACAAGGGCGAGGCCTAGGACCGCCAACCTCATAAAAAGACCACATCACCCGTGAGGGCAGGCCCGAACACGGAGACGAACTGAAGGCTTCCCTGGAACTGGTGGATGGCCCCGGCGGGTATCAGGACCAGGCTCCCCGGTCCCACCCTCTTACGAGTTAACTCTACCTGGGCCACTCCCTCCCCGTACGAGGCGTTTCCAACTCGGGGTCAAAGTACTCGGCCTTGTTCCAGATGCGCAAGAACGTTTCCTGGACGACGTTTTTAGCCTCGTCTTTATCCCTAAGGATCCGCCTGGCCAACGCGTGCACGTAAGAGGCATGACGGCGGCACAGGGCCAGCAGGGCCTCCTCGTTCCCCAGGATTACCTGCCGGAGGAGCTCCGCGTCCTCGGTATTCCCCATCACCCAGGTATATCCCTTGTCCCCATACCTTGGATGTCGTTTCCACCCTTTTCCCGATGGCACCTTCCCCCGAATGCCACACTCCTTCCAGCCCCCAGGGGTTCGGGTACCGCTAGGGTCGCCCCCTTTGGAACCCCCGACTCCACGGCTGGCATTTCCCCTGCGGAATCCTCGAGCCACCAACCCCAGCACCCCAGGAGCAGGATGAACGAGATAAACAGCCCGGGCTAGCCTTATACTCCCCTTGTGCCTGGGTTCCTCGGCGAAGGGACAGGGGTTATAGACCGCCTCCTCAAGGAATGGAAAGCCAGGGCCAAAGCATTTAAACGGGAAGTCAGCGTTCTCTACTTGGCCCTTCGCCATCCCCGGCTGCCCTGGCATGTCCGCCTCCTGGCCTCTTTGGTGGTGGCGTACGCCCTAAGCCCTGTCGACCTGATCCCCGACTTTGTGCCCATCCTGGGTCACCTCGACGACCTCGTGCTGATCCCTCTTGGAATTGCCCTGGTACTCCGCCTTATCCCCGAGGAAATCCTGAGAGAAGCCAAGGAAAAGGCCGAAAAGTTAAGTTCTCTTCCAAAAAACCGACTAGCAGCCGCCGTGATTCTAGCCCTCTGGCTTGCCCTGGCAGGTTATCTAGTCTGGGTGGGACTCCGTTACCTCTTCTGAATCCCTATTGGCGCAGGCTTCCCACCCCCTGAGGGGCAAAGAACTGCGAGGCCCGAAGGCCTAGCCTAGGCCAATCAAGGTTCTTCGCCTGACCACAAGGACCCAGGGGTATCCCCTTAGTACCCTATTGCGACACACCCTTCCCACCCTCGGGGGTCGTGTCAAGAGTTATGTGTAAGAGTCTGTGTACGGGGGGCATACCGCTCCTGAAGCATCTTCTCCAGCACCTCCTTC
>NZ_AUIW01000015.1 GCF_000423905.1 Thermus antranikianii DSM 12462
TCCCGGTATCTGCGCATTTCACCGCTACTCCGGGAATTCCACCACCCTCTCCCACCCTCTAGCTTGAGCGTATCCCACGCTCCCCCACGGTTGAGCCGTGGTCTTTCACATGGGACGCCCCAAGCCGCCTACACGCCCTTTACGCCCAGTAAATCCGGGTAACGCTCGCGCCCTCCGTATTACCGCGGCTGCTGGCACGGAGTTGGCCGGCGCTATTACCTGGGTACCGTCATCCCCCTAACCGGGGCTTTCGTCCCCAGTTCAGGAGTTTACACCCCGAAGGGCTTCCTCCTCCAAGCGGCGTCGCTCCGTCAGGCTTCCGCCCATTGCGGAAGATTCCTAACTGCTGCCTCCCGTAGGAGTGGGGCCCGTGTCTCAGTGCCCCTGTGGCCGGCCGTCCTCTCAGACCGGCTACCCGTCGTCGCCTTGGTGGGCCTTTACCCCACCAACTAGCTGATGGGACGCGGGCCCATCCGGAAGCGGGGCTATCCACCCCTTTAGTCCTACCCCACAGGATAGGACCACATGGCGGATTAGCCTGGGTTTCCCCAGGTTGTCCACCTCTTCCGGGTAGGTCACCCACGCGTTACTCACCCGTCCGCCGCTGGGTAGGCATAAACCTACCCCGCTCGACTTGCATGTCTTAGGCACGCCGCCAGCGTTCACCCTGAGCCAGGATCAAACTCTCCAACAAAAAGAACTCGCCCGAAGGCGTTGTGTTTCGCGTGTTGCCCTATTCCTGCGCTTTCAAGATCCCCCGCCGGTCCAACCGGCGCACCATTGAATGTACCAAGCAGGGACTTTTCTGTCAAGATGGGGGCATGCTGGACCTCTTGGTGGTGGTCCCCCACCCCGACGACGAAAGCTTTGGTGCTGGTGGGGCGCTTCTCCTTGCCAAAAGGGCCGGGCTCAGAACGGGTATCCTTACCCTCACCCAAGGGGAGGCCGGAAGAACCCTGGGGCTTTGTCCCCCCGAGGAGCTGCCTAGGGTGCGGGCCCAAGAGCTAGAGCGGGCGGCGGAGATCCTGGAGGTGGACTTCCTCGAGGTCCTCTCCTTCCCCAACGCCCTACCCCAGGCGGTTCACCTGGAGTACAGAGGCCCCAAAGAGGCGGCGGAGGGACCCCGCGGCCTGGCCTCGGGGAAAGGCCTCCTCGACCATCCCGAGGCGGAAGCAGCCATCCGGGAAAGGCTTCTTGCCCAAAGGCCCCGTTATATCCTCACCTTTCCCCCTGACGGCATCAACGGCCACCCCGACCACGTGGCCACAAGCCGCTACGCCACCAGGGCGGCGAAGGGCCTGGCCCAGGTGGTATACTTCGTGCGGCCCGAAGGCCCCTGGCCCGTCACCCACCGCCTACACCTACCCGAATGGGCCCTGGCTCGGAAGCTCAAGGCCCTGGCCCAGCACCGGACCCAAGCCCTGTCCGTGCTGGATTTCATGGAAAGGTATCCAGAGAGGCTCTGGATGGAAACCTTCCACCTCCCTGGGGCGAAGGGCATCCAGGAGGGGCCATGGTGGTAAAGCCCCTGAACCACACCGCCGACGTGGGGTTCCTCCTGGAGGCGGAAAGCCTCGAGGGCCTCTTCCAGGCCGCCCTGAAAGGGCTTCTCCAGGTGATGTTCCTCTTTCCCCCAGAAGGGGGAAGCCGGCGCAGGCGCCTTTCCCTGGAGGCGGAGGACCTGGAAACCCTCCTGGTCCGCTTCCTTAACGAGCTCATCTACCTGATCCAGACCAAGGGCTTCGTGCCCGGAAGGGCCCGGGTACAGGTAAACAAGGAAGCCGGGGGCTACCGCCTCACCGCCACCCTCTGGGGCGAGCCCTTCCAGGAGAGCCTTGGCTTCCAGGGGGAGGTGAAAAGCGCCACCTTCCACGGCCTGCAGGTGAGCCGGGAAAACGGGGTATGGAAGGCCCAGGTGATCCTAGACGTGTAAGGCGGAAAGACCCGCCCGCACCCGGTCTAAAAGCCCTGCCGCCACCAAGCTCCTGGCCCGAAGGAGGGCGTTTTTCACCGCCAAAGCGTCGGCGGAACCGTGGCCGATGAAGACCGCTCCCTCCACCCCTAGAAGCGGCATGGCCCCATACTGGGCAGGATCCACCCTGTCCCTCACCTTTCGCAAAGCCCCCCGGGCCAGGAGGGCCCCCAACCGGGCCAAGGGACTTGAGGTGAGGGCTTCCTTGATCCAACCGAGGAGGACCTTGGCCTCCCCCTCCGCCAGCTTCAGGGCCACGTTCCCGGTAAAGCCGTCGGTGACCACCACCTCCGCGGTGCCCAAGAAGATGTCCCGCCCCTCCACGTTGCCGAAAAACCGCTCTCCCAAGGCATCCTTCAGGAGGGGGTAGGTTTCCAACACCAGGGCGTTGCCCTTCCCCTCCTCCTCACCGATGGAAAGAAGGCCCACCTTGGGGTCCTTAAGGCCGCTGGCCTCGGCATAGGCCAGGCCCATGGCGGCGAACTGCACCAAGAAGGAAGGGCGGCAGTCGGCGTTGGCCCCCCCGTCCAGGAGGAAGGTGCGTCCCCTTTGGCTGGGGAACTCCACCAAAAGGGCAGGCCTTTCCACCCCTTTGACCCGCCCCAGGGTGAAGAGGGCCGCGGCCATGGTGGCTCCGGTGTGGCCCATGGACACCACCGCCTGGACCTCACCCCGCTTCAGAAGGTCCATGGCCACCATGATGGAGCTTTCCCGGCGCTTCCTCACCTCGGTGGCATGCTCCTCCATGGGGATCCAGTCCGGAGCATGGTGGATGGGCAAGGAAGCCCCCAGGCGAGCGAGCTCAGCCCGCAAGCGGGCCTCCTCCCCCACCAAAAGGACCTCCACCCCTTCCTTAGCGGCCAGGAAGGCTCCCTGGACCGTAACCCCGGGGGCCCGGTCCCCCCCCATGGCGTCCAGGGCGATCCTCATGCGCTCGCAGGAAGGTGCTTCTGGATTTTGGCCTCAAAGTTGCGCTTGGGCTGGGCCCCCACCAGAACCTCCACCGGCTGGCCGTTTTTGAAGAGGATCACCGTGGGAATGCTCATGACCCTAAAGCGCATGGCCGTCTTGGGGTTTTCGTCCACGTCCAGCTTGGCCACCAAGAGCTTCCCCTCGTACTCCCTGGCCAGCTCCTCCAGGATGGGAGCGATCATGCGGCAAGGAGCACACCACTCCGCCCAGAAGTCCACCAGGACCAGGGGGTGTCCGCTTAAGGTCTGGTCAAAGTTGGCGTCGGTAACCTCTATGGGCTTCGCCATACCCCATCACTTTAAAGCAAAACCCCGGGGGCATACACCCCCCGGGGGAACCCTTTAGGATCACCGCCTTTTCCTTCCGCCCTTCTTACCCCCCTTGCCGCTGAAACCCCCGGTGCCCCGGAGGAAGCTTTTGAGCTTGTTCTCAAACTCGGGGGACTGCTTGGGCAGGCGCCTGGGCCTGGGGGGCGGAGCCCCTTCCGGGGCAGGGGTGAGGTCCTTGATGGAAAGGTCCAGACGCCCCCTGGCGTCCCGGCCCTTCACCATCACCTGGACGATGTCCCCCTCGTTGAGGAAGTCCCGCACGTTCCTCACGAACTCGTGGGCGATCTGAGAGATATGCACCAGCCCCTGCTCGCCCCCCGGGAGTTCCACGAAGGCACCAAACTCCGTGACCCGCACCACACGACCCTCTACAACGCTTCCTGCTTCTAGCTCCACTTTGTTTCTCCCTTTGCGCGGCTAGGATCCGCGATGCCTCCACTATAGCACAAAGGGTCGCACCCCCTTTCGGTCCAGGGGGGCGAGGAGTTCGGCAAAGGTGCGCCCAAGCACCGGGTGCCGTCCCTCCGGGATAAGATCGGCCAAGGGCACCAGGACGAAGGCCCGCTGGTGGAGCCTGGGATGGGGCACCTCGAGGCCCTCCTCCCTTAGGACCAGGTCCCCGTAGAGCAGGAGGTCCAGGTCGATGGTCCTCGGCCCCCAGCGCTCCCTCCGCTCCCGCCCAAGGCTTTGCTCTATCCCCAGGAGGCCCTCCAGGAAAGCCCGTGGGGAAAGTCCCGTATCCACCTCCGCCACCAGGTTCAGGTAGGGAGGCTGGGGTGGGCCCACGGGCTCGGTTTCGTACACGGGGGAAAGGCGCAAAAACCGGGTCTCGGGAAGCCGGGAAAGGAGGGAAAGGGCCTGCAGAAGATAGCCCGCCCGGTCCCCCAGGTTGGAACCCAAGCCCACATAGGCCAGCACCTCCCCAGTCTATCCGTTGACAAGGAGGTCCCGCCCCCCTACCCTGAAGGGGAGATGGCCGTCCGGGGCAAAACCTGATGGGGCCTGGGAAGCCAGGCTTCCCGGGCCCGCCCGGGGGCTTTTCTTTTGGAGGCGAGGATGGTTGAGGTAAACGGGGTAAACGTGGACTGGCGGACCCTTCTGGAGGCGGAAAAGAGCCTGGATACTGGCGTCTACACCAAGCACGACCTTCTTTTGGTGCGGGGGCAGGGGGCTAGGGTTTGGGATGCCGAGGGCCACGAGTACATCGACTGCGTGGGGGGCTACGGGGTGGCCAACCTGGGCCACGCCAACCCCGAGGTGGTGGAGGCCATCAAGAAGCAGGCGGAAACCCTCCTCTCCATGCCCCAGACCCTGCCCACCCCCACGCGGGGGGAGTTCTACCGCACCCTGGTAAGCCTTCTTCCCCCCGAACTCAACCGGGTCTTCCCCACCAACTCCGGCACCGAGGCCAACGAGGCGGCCATCAAGTTCGCCTGGGCCCACACCAAGAGGCGGAAGCTGGTGGCCGCCATGCGGGGTTTCTCCGGGCGCACCCTGGGAAGCCTTTCCGTGACCTGGGAGCCCAAGTACCGGGAGCCCTTCATGCCCCTCTTGGGGCCCGTGGAGTTCATTCCCTTTAACGACGTGGAGGCCCTAAGGAAGGCGGTGGACGAGGAAACCGCGGCGGTGATCCTCGAGCCCGTGCAGGGGGAAGGAGGGGTGCGCCCCGCCACCCGGGAGTTTCTGGAGGCCGCCCGGGAGATTACCCGGGAAAAAGGTGCCCTGCTGATCCTGGACGAGATCCAGACCGGCATGGGGCGCACGGGAAGGCGCTTCGCCTTTGAGCACTATGGGGTGGTACCCGACATCCTCACCCTGGCCAAGGCCCTTGGGGGCGGGGTGCCCATCGGGGTAGCGGTGATGCGGGAAGAGGTGGCGAAAAGCATGCCCAAGGGGGGCCACGGCACCACCTTCGGGGGGAATCCCTTGGCCATGGCCGCTGGAGTGGCCGCCCTGCGCTACCTGGAGCGCACCCGGCTATGGGAGAGGGCCGCCGAGCTCGGGCCCTGGTTCATGGAAAAGCTAAGGGAGATCCCCTCCCCCAAGATCCGCGAGGTGCGGGGGCTTGGGCTCATGGTGGGCCTCGAGCTCAAGGAAAAGGTCGCCCCCTACATCGAGCGCCTGGAAAAGGAGCACCGGGTGCTGACCCTACAAGCCGGCCCCACGGTGATCCGCTTCCTTCCCCCTTTGGTCATCGAAAAGGCGGATCTGGAGCGGGTGGTGGAGGCGGTGCGGGCTGTGCTAACCCAATAAGATGAGCGCAAGCGCCTTGGACCCCGTTGAGTTCCTCAAAGGGGCCCTGGAGATCCCCTCCCCTTCCGGGCAGGAGCGCCTGGTGGCAGAGTACCTGGCGGAGGGGATGGAAAGGCTGGGCCTTAAGGCCTTCGTGGACGAGGCGGACAACGCCCGGGGCCAGGTGGGCCATGGCCCCATCCAGGTGGTCCTCCTGGGGCACATCGACACCGTGCCCGGGGTGGTGCCGGTGCGCCTGGAGGGCAACAAGCTCTTCGGCCGGGGAGCGGTGGACGCCAAGGGCCCCTTCGTGGCCATGATCCTGGCCGCTGCTAGGCTTTCGGAAGAAGCCCAGCGGCGCCTTACCGTTCACCTGGTGGGGGCCACGGAGGAGGAGGTCCCCAGCTCCAAAGGGGCCCGCTTCGTGGCCCCGAGGCTCAAGCCCCACTACGCCATCATCGGGGAGCCCTCGGGCTGGGAGGGCATCACCCTGGGCTACAAGGGAAGGCTGCTGGTGAAGGCCAGACGGGAAAAGGACAACTTCCACTCCGCCCACCACGAGCCCAACGCCGCCGAGGAGCTCATCAGCTACTTCGTGGCCATCAAGGCCTGGACGGAGGCCATGAACGTGGGGCAAAAGGCCTTTGACCAGGTGCAGTACACCCTAAGGGACTTCCGCATCCAGCCTGCGGAGCTCAAGCAGGTGGCGGAGATGTTCTTTGACCTGCGCCTTCCCCCAAGACTCCCCCCGGAGGAGGCCATTCGCCATCTCACCGCCTACGCCCCCCCCACCATAGAGCTGGAGTTCTTCGGCCGAGAGGTGCCCTACCTGGGTCCCAAGGACACCCCCCTCACCCGGGCCCTCAGGCAAGGGATCCGCAAGGCTGGGGGAAAACCCGTTTTCAAGCTCAAGACCGGGACCAGCGACATGAACGTCCTGGCCCCCCACTGGAAGGTGCCCATGGTGGCCTACGGTCCTGGGGACTCCACCCTAGACCACACCCCTCACGAGCACATAGAAGTGGAGGAGTTCCTGAAAGGAATAGAAGTGCTTAAGGAGGCCCTCGAGGCCCTGGCCAAGGCGCACCCACCGGAGCCAGCCTTGGGCTAAACTGTGGCCGTGGCCGCCTATGGGTTAGGGTTTGTCGCCCTCCTTGTATTCCTGGGTCTATTCCCCCCCACCGCCCCTTGGAGCGAGCGCTTCCTCACCCCCCTGGTGGCCCTAGGAGGGGGGATTTTCCTTCTAAAACGCCGACGGGGAGCCTGGGGCCTGGGCCTTCTCCTCCTGGGCCTGGGGGACCTGGTCAAGACCCTGGGGGACCTGAAGGATCTACCCAGGGGCCTATACCTAGAGCTCCCCTACCTGGTGGGTTATGCCGCCTTGACCTGGGCTCTCCTCAAGATCCCAGGGGAAAAGCCCCGCCTAAGCCTCCTCCTGGTGCCCTTGGCCCTTTTGGGCCTGGCTTCCGCTTTGAAACCAGAACTGGGCATAGACCGGATCTATACCGTGTGGGATACCCTCCTGCTCCTTCTCCTTTTGCCCAGGCTGGAACCCGTGTTCCGGGAGCGCCTCCTGGGGGAACGGGCCCTTTGGGGAGCAGGGCTTCTCCTCTACCTGGTGGCGGACATGGCCTACGCCTTCCTGGAGGCGGAGGGAGCCTATCCCACCGGCCATCCTGCCCACCTCCTCTGGATCCTGGGGTACCTCCTCCTCGCCTGGGGTATGGAGAAGGAAGGGCGAGGGGAAGGCGTCTTTTTGGGGCAAGCCCTGGCCCTAGGAGGGCTTTTCCTGATGCCCATTCTCCTACTGAACGATCCCACCCCCTGGGGGGTGCGGATCATGGCCCTCTACGGCGGGATGGTGGGGGGGCTGGGCCTCCTTTACGCCAACCACCTGGAATGGCGCCGCACGGAGGAGAAAAGGCTACGCTGGACCCGCTTTCTGGAGGAGCTCGCCCGCCTCTCCCCCCGGGTGACCCAGACCCTAAGCCCTGAGGCTGTGTTGGTGGGGGCCCTCGAGGCCACCCGCCACCTCCTGCCCCAGGCCGTGGGCCTGGAGGTGAGGGGAAGGCGGGGCCTGGTGGGGGAGCGCACCCCCCATTCCCTGGCCATTCCCTTAAACGGGGACACCGCCTACCTCTACCTGCAAAAGCCCTTGGAGGAATCCGTCCCGCCCGGCTTCCTCTCCCTCCTGGGGGAGCGGATCCGGCAAGTCCTGCGCCAGGTGGAGTGGGGCACCCTGGCCCTCACGGATCCCCTCACCGGGCTTTTGAACCGCAGGGGCCTCGAGGCGGAGCTTCCCAAGCTCCTGGCCCTGGCCCGGCGCTACCAGGCCCCCATCAGCGTGGTCATGCTGGACATCGACCGCTTCAAGCGGGTGAACGACACCTACGGCCACCCGGTGGGCGACGAGGTCCTAAAACACCTGGGCCGCATCCTCCAGGCCAGCGTGCGCCGCGAGGACCTGGCGGTGCGCTACGGGGGGGAGGAGTTCCTCCTCTTCCTCTACGGGGCCGACCGCCTTGCGGCCAAGGAGGTGGTGGAGCGCATCCGCTACCGCTTCCGCCACCAAAGGGTGGACCCCATCCCCTATCCCCTCACCCTCTCCGCCGGCATCGCCGGGGGAGAGGTTCCGGAAAGCGAGGCCCAGCTGGAGGACTGGGTTCTCAAGGCCGACTACGCCCTTCTCAGGGCCAAGGAAACGGGCCGGGACCGGGTGACCATGGCGTAAACCCCGTTGCGGCTCTTGCCGCAACGGGGCCTTGAAGACTCTGAGCCGCTACTTCTTGGGCATCATCTTGGCCATGAGGCCTTCCAGGGCCTTCATGTCCTCGTTCAGGTGTCCGAAGGCCTTGCCCAGGGCCTTGAGAAGGAGGAAAAGCACCCCCAGGGCCTTCTGCACCTCGGGGTCGGAAAGCTGTTTCAGGATCCCCGCCAGGCCCACCCGGGGTGGATCCCGCATCACCTCGGGGGTAAAGGTCTCCCCCAGGCCCCGTTGCAGGGCCGAGGCCATCATGCCGATGGCGGCGGGCTCTATCCGGGAAAGGATGTCCAGAACATTGGCCCCGTGGGAAAAAAGCCTGAGCACCTGGGGCTCCATGAGCATCCCCAAGCCCTCCCCGAAGTTCTCAGAGAGGTGGCCCAGGAAGGCCAAGGCCCCGGATCGTTCCAGCTTCTCCAGGGTATCCGCCAGCTTCTCCAAGGCCTCCGCCTGGTCCAGGAAGCGGGCCAGCAGGGAAACCACCTGGAGGTTCTTGGGCTCCATGAGGAGGCCCAGGTTCTCCGCCAGGGTCTCCCCGGCCCCTACCTTGGCCAGGAGGCCTAGCCCGCTCTTTTCCAGGACCTCCTCTATGCGGGCCAGCCTTTCTTCCACCGTAAGCGTCCTCTCCATGACCCCTCCTACTCGATCAAGGTGGCGAACCAGAAGCCCTCAAAGAGCATCTTGGTCACCCGCACCCACTTGCCCACGGCCATCACCCCGCAGGAGGGCATCCCCGTGCCCGCCAGAAGCCTTTCAAAGGAGCACTGGGGCAGAAGGGCGTTATCCCCGAAGTCCATGATGCACATGGCCACGGGGTTGAAGGGCTCGCCGATATAGGCCCCCTTGAGATCGGAGGCGATGACCCCGGCCACGTACTCTCCCTGGAAGTGGGCCACCACCCCAGCGGGGGGCAGCATGAGGGAGGGGTTCACCGTGTCCCCGATGACGAAGACGTTGGCGAACCGGGTGGAGCGGAAGGTCGTCTTGTTCACCTCGGGGAAGCCCTGGGGCCCCGCCAGGGGGGATTCCCGCACCACCCGGTTGGGGGCGAAAGGAGGCGTAAGGATGAGGAGGTCGTAGGCCAGCTCCCGCCCGTCCTTGGCCCTGACCTTGCCCCCTTCAAAGGAAACGGGTTCAAACTCCCCGTGGAAGGCGATGCCCTTGGAGCGGAGGATCTCCATGACCTTCCCCGAGATCACCGGGCCCATGCCCGCCAGGGGCAGGGGGTTTAGGTGGAAGACCTCCACCGTGCTCTTATCCCGGATCCCCTTGACCTTGAGGGCGAACTCCACCTGCCCCGCCACCTCGTAGGGCGCGGGAGGGCAGGGGTAGTAGGGGGAGGAAACCCCCACCACCACCCGGCCCCCCTTGAAGTTCTTGAGAGCCTCCCTCAGCTTCAAGGCCCCCTCGAGGCTCCAGGGAGCGTGGCCGTCCTGGGCGGGGGAAGGCAGCGCCTCCGCCCCCAGGGAAACGATCAGGTAGTCGTAGGAAAGCTCCCCGGCGCTGGTCTTCACCCGGTTGTTGGCGGGGTCTAAGGCCTCCACCGTGGCCTGAAGGTAGGTGATGCCCCGCTTCTCCAGGTTGGCCAGGGGCCTGCGCACCTGCTCGGGCTCCCGCATGCCGAAGGCCACCCAGGGATAGGCGGGCATGAACTCGTGGTAGGCGTTCTTGTCCACCAGGGTGACCTCCACCTCCCTCCCCAGGAGCCTTTTCACCTTGTTGGCCGCCACCAGGCCACCCGAGCCGCCTCCCAAAACCAGAACCTTCGTCGCCATCTTCCACCTCCCGGGTACCCTTACCGTGTACCCCTAAGTCCAGGATGCACCCATCCTCTTTGTGAAGGTAGGTGCAAATGCCCCGCCCGTGAGGGCGGGGGCATCCCTGGCTTAGAGAATCCTCAGGAGGGGTTCCGCAGGCGCTGGAGGAAGAAGAGGCCAAGGCCCAGGAAACCCAGCACCTCCCCGATCCCCACCCCCCGCCCCAGGGCGGGGAGCACGTACCAGGCCAGGTGCAGAAGGCGGAAGAGGGAAATCCAAAGGGCCACGGGCAGGAGATACCGGGCCTCCCGCTTGGGCAGGTTGGTGAGGAGGTAAAGGAAGGGCAGGAAAAACCCCCCCACCGCCCACAGGGCGGCCACCGTGCCCCAAGGGCCTTCCAGGCGCTTCAGGTAAAACTCCACCTCATGGGGCAGATCCCCTCCCC
Source organism: Thermus antranikianii DSM 12462 (assembly GCF_000423905.1). Lineage (NCBI taxonomy): Bacteria > Thermotogati > Deinococcota > Deinococci > Thermales > Thermaceae > Thermus > Thermus antranikianii. The sequence goes on from NZ_AUIW01000015.1 coordinate 10,469, forward strand.
AGATGATGATCAGGGTGGTGGCCTCCACGTAGATCCAGATGATGGAAAGGGCGAGAAGGAGGTTGGTGTGGTTCTGGGCCTGGCCCATGAGGGCGGGCGTTCCCTTGCGGGCCGCCAGGGCCACGGCCACGGCCAGGGCTAAAACCGCTGCGGAAAGAAGGAGGATGGCCCCAAAGGAGGCGGAGTAGAAGTGGGCCTCGAGGGCCATGAAGAGATCATAGGTGAGAAAAGTGCCTGCAACAAAGGCCAACGCCAACCCCCAGGCCCCTACCTCCGCCCGGTGTTCCCCGGGTTTCAGCTTGAGGAGGATCCAGGAAAAGAGGGTGAAGAAGAGGACGTAGCGAAGAAGCATGAAGGGAGCGTTCAGGTACCCCGAGCGGTGCGCCAGTATGGGATCCAACGCAGCCCCAGGCCGGGCCCAGGGGAAAAGCTCCGGCAGGAAGAGGAAAAAGGGCAGGCCCAAAAGCCCCATGAGGGGGAGGAAGCGGGCTAGGGGATAAAGGTAAGGCTCCAGGGGAACACCCCAGCGGCTCCTTAAGGCGTTGTGCAGCAGGAGCACCAGAAGCGCTCCCAAGGAAAGGAGCAGGAAGAAGGCGAAGGGAAAGTAAGCGGCCGGAGCCCCAAAAAGAAAGGCTAGAGCGTAAAGAACCAGGCCCAGGAACAGGAAACCCGAACGGCTTGCCTCAATAGACCTCTGCATTGATCACCTCCAGAGGGCAGGCCTCCTCCTGCAGGCACCGCTTGATGTAGTGGGCAATAAGCCAACGCTCCCTCTCCGGGATGCGGCTTTTGTAGGAGAGCATGCGGCCAAAGCCGTTGGTGGCCGCAAAGTAGAAGTAACCCTCGGGCATGGCCTTCACCGCTGGGTCCAGGAAGGAGCGGGGCTTGGGCATCCCCAAAGGAATCACCCTCCCATCCCCTTCCCCGTTCAGCCCATGGCAGATGGCGCAGAAGGAGCGGTAAAGGACCTTGCCCCGCACAAGCTCCTCGTCCGTGAAGGCGTAGGGGTTGTCGGCGAACCCCCCCTCGGGCTTGAGCCCGGTGCGCACCTCCAGGTTCAGGTTCTCCCCGAAGCGCACCCGTTCCGGGGCCACCTGGACCTGGAGGGGTGCTTCCCGAAACGGCTTCACCTTGGGCTGGTCCCACATCCAGCCGCAGGCGGAAAGGAGGGGGAGCAGGAGAAGAAGCCACCTAGTCACGCCGCACCTCCTCCACCTCGGCGCCCAGTTCCCGAAGAAGGGCCTTGGTGGCCTCCAGGTCGAACCGAGGGTCCGTGGCGTAGACGAAGATCCCGTACTCGTCCATAAGGACCCGCACGTACTCCTTGGCCCTCACCGCAGGGTGGGCGGCCAAGGGAAGGCCGTTTATGTACAGGAGAAAGAGGAAGATCCCCACGGTGATGGTGAGGATGGTGAGCTCAAAGGTCACGGGGATGAAGGCAGGCCAGCCCAAGAGGGTCTTGCCTCCGGCGTTGTGGGGATAGTCCAAGGTGGTGTAGACCTGGAGGAAAAGCCCGAGGCCCACACCCAGAACCCCCAGGCCAAAGGCCACCCAGGGAATGCGCCCATCCCCCCCCAGGACCTCCTCGATCCCCTCCACGGGGTTTGGGGTGAGGGCCTCGAGGTGGCGGTATCCCTTTTCCTTGAGCACCCTTAAGGCCTCTAAAAGCCTTTCCGCAGAGTCAAAGTAGGCCATGAGTCCATACAGCATGGGCCCCTCCTAGTGCTTCCTCAAGCGGTGGAACAGGTGGACCATCTCCGCCACGGCGATGGGTGGGAAGATGCGGATGAAAAGGGAAAGGCCGAAGAGGAAGAAGCCGATGGTCCCGAGGAAGAGGGTCCAGTCCACCCAGGTGGGGTAGTAAAGGTGGAAGTTCCCAGGCAAGAAGTCGTGGGACAGGCTGATGATGACGATCACGAAGCGCTCCAGCCACATGCCCACGTTGGCCAGAATGGAGAAGACGAAAAGCCAGGTGACGTTCTTGCGGAAGCGGGGAAACCAAAGGGTTTGGAGAAGGACCACGTTGATGAGCATCATGGCCCAGTAGTAGGGGGCGTAGGGGCCGGTCATGCGCCAAAGCTGCTGAGCCCACTCCGCGGGCTCCCCCGCGTACCAGGCGATGAAGATCTCCAGGAGATAGATGTAGGCCACGCCGAGGCCCGAGGCCAGGGTCACCTTGGCCATCCAGTCCAGGTGGCGGTCGGTGATCACCCCCTCCAGCCGGTACCACTTTCTGAGGGGAATGATCAGGGTAAGGGCCATGGCAAAGCCCGAGTAGATGGCCCCGGCGGCGAAGAAGGGGGGAAAGACCGTGATGTGCCAGCCCGGCACCAGGCCGTAGGCGAAGTCCATGCTCACCACCGAGTGCACGGAGATCACCACCGGGGTAGCGAGGCCCGCCAAAAGCACATAGACCGCCCTATAGCGCTGCCAATGGACGGCATTTCCCGTCCAGCCCAGGGAGAGCCAGCCGTATAGCTTCCGCCGCCAACCCTGGCTCCTCTCCCTCAGGAGGGCCAGGTCCGGAATCAAGCCCAGGTAGAGGAAGAGGGTGGAGATGGTGAGGTAGGTCATGATGGCCAGCACATCCCAGGAAAGGGGGCTTTTGTACTGGGGCCAGAGGGCCATGTGGGTGGGGTAGGGCATGACCCAGTAGAAGAGCTGGGGCCGGCCCATGTGGATGAGGGGGAAGGTGGCCGCCGCCAGCACGGCAAACAGGGTCATGGCCTCGGTGACCCGGTTCAAGGAGTCCCGCCAGTTCTGGCGCATGAGGACCAGGATGGCGCTGATCAGGGTCCCGGCGTGGCCGATGCCGATCCACCAGACGAAGTGGACGATGTCAAACCCCCAGGCCACGGGCTGGTTGATGCCCCAGGTGCCGAGGCCCTTCACGAAGGTGACGAAGATGGCATAAAGCCAGGCCAAGGTCAAGGCCCCCCCCACGGCCAAGACCACCTTCCAGGGCCTGGGGGCTGGCTTCTCCACCGGTTCCAAAAGCTTTTCCACCAAGGTCTTCTCCGTCCACTCCCCCTGGATCAGGTCGTGGTCGGGATGGGGTTCCTTATGCGCCATGCCTCCCCTCCTTCAGCTTGGGATTGGGGTTTTTCAAGTGGGCCAGGTAGGTGGTGCGGGGCCAGGTGTTGGCCTCCTCCAGAAGGGCGTAGTGCCTTCCCTCCTTGCGGTGGGCCTGGATGGGGTCTTCAGGGTCCAGAAGGTCCCCGAAGTGGATGGCCTTCCCCGGGCAGACCTCCTGGCAGGCGGTCCTGATCTCCCCGGTGCGGATCTTCCGCCCCTCCATGGCCGCCTTGGCCCGGGTTTTTTCGATGCGCTGCACGCAGTAGGTGCACTTCTCCATTACCCCGCGGCTCCGCACCGTCACCTCGGGGTTCATGAGGAGGGCCAGGGGGCTTTCCTTGGCCCTGCGGGGGTCTCCCTTGCCCACGAAGGCCTCCCCGTAGGGGAAGAAGTTGAAGCGCCGGGCCTTGTAGGGGCAGTTGGCGGAGCAGTACTTGGTGCCCACGCAGCGGTTGTAGACCATAAGGTTTAACCCCTCATCGGAATGCAGCGTGGCCGCCACCGGGCAGACGGCCTCGCAAGGGGCCTTCTCGCAGTGCTGGCACATCACCGGCTGGTGCACCACCCCCTCCTCGGCGAAGTAGCGGTCGATGCGGATCCAGTGCATCTCCCGCCCCTTGGCCACCTCCTCCTTGCCCACCACGGGGATGTTGTTCTCCACCTGGCAGGCCAGGGTGCAAAGCCCGCACCCCAGGCAGCGGCTTAGGTCCACGGTCATGGCCCAGGCGTGCTCCCCTTGGGGCCAAGGGGGATAGAAGGAGATCCGCTTCTCCTTCTCCGGTTCGGCCTCGAGGGCCTCGGCCTCCTCCATCACCTTCACCGCCTCCACTTCGCCCAGGTACCCGTGGTACTGGGTGGAAACCAGGGGATAGTCCCGGCCCGTGGGGGTAACCTCCATGGGCCAGACCACCCCTTCGGGGTGGAAGAAGTGGGAAAGGGGGGCTACCCCGCTCCCCTTGGGCAGGCCGGGAAGGGGCCAGAGGGGAAGGAGGGCCTCCTTCTCCCCAGCCTTAACCCGCAGGAGGGGCCTTTTGGGATCCGCCCGCCGCTCCCGGGCCCGGATGTCCGCAAGAAGGCCTAGGGCCTCGGCATCCTCCTCGCTTAAGAGCAAGGCCCCGTCCCAGACCAAGCGGCTTAGGGGCCTCGGAAGCTCCTGCAAATAGGGGTTGTCCCGGTAGCGCCCGTCGTAGAGGCTGGCGTCGGGGCGCAGGGTAAGCTCCCAAGGAGCCTCCTTCCGCAAAGGGGGAAGGCGGCCTTCCAGGCCGGGGCGCACCTCCACGGGCACCTCCCGGGCCTCCGCCAAGGGCCTTCCCTCCGCCAGGGCCCGCTTCTCCTCGGGGGAAAGGGCGGGAAGCTCCTCCCCCAGAAGCCCCGCCAGCACCTCCTCCAGGCTCTTCCCGCCCCACAGGGGCTGGATGAGGGCCTGGCTGGACCAAAGCCGGCCCTCGGCATCCCGGTGCTGGCCCGAGGCCTCGAGGGGATGGGCCAGGGGAAGGCTCCAGGAGGCAGCCTTGTTGGGGTAGAGGGAAAGCGCTGCGGAAAAGGCCTTGCCCGAGAAGCTGGGCAAGGGACCCTCCGCCGCCCACACCAGGCGCTCGGCCTCCTCGGCCTGCAGGAAGGCTTTGGGCGTGGCCGCCTCCTTCTCCGGAGGCTCCACATACCGCACCGGGGCCTTAAGGGCCTGGTTGATGGCCATGACCAGGGCCTGAGCCCCCGGGGAGAGCTGGGGCCCAGCCAGGACCACCCCACCCCGTTGCAGGTCCTCCGCCAAGGCGGAAAGGAACCCTCCGTAGTCCGAGGCCGGGCTTCCCGGCACCACCCCCAGGGTCTGGGCCAAGGCCAGGATAAACGCCTCCACCTGGCTGGGCTTTAAGGCCAGGCGGTGGTCGGCCATGCTTCCCAGAAGGCTGGCCCCGCTTTCCACCGCGTAGAGGCGGTTCATGGGCGGAATGCGCCTGCGGCTTAAGGCCTCCCACCAGAGGTATCCCGCCGGGTGCTCGTGCGCCTCCACGTCCAGGAGAAGTACGGTTTCCGCCTTCTCCGGGGCGTAGACGGGCCAGGCCCTTCGCCCAAAGGCCACCTCCGCCCCCAGGTAGATGTTCTCCAGGCTCCAGGCCTCAAACCGGGCCACCCGGAGGTTGGGGAAGCGAGCCTGGGCTCTTTCCAACAGGCCCTCGAGCCTGGGGGAGGTGGTGCGGGGCAGAACCAGAAGGGTCTCCCCCTCTGCCAAAGCCCGCCGCCAGGCGGCGTAAAACCCCTCCCAGTCCGGGGCCTTGCCCTGGCGGGCCGGGTCGTATAGAGCGTAGAGGCCCGCCAGGGGATAGGGGCCCATGGCCCTCTCCAAAGGCGCCATGAAGAGGGGCCTTTCCTGGTAGACCTTTACCCGCACCGGCTCGGCAAAGCCAGCGTGGGCTATGGCGGTGACGAACTCCGCCTCCCCCCCCTCCACCACCCATTCCGGCTGGCGCACGTAGGGTACCCCCTTCCGCCGCACCACCGGGGTACAGGCGGCCAGGGACAAAAGCCCCAAAGCCAAGAACCCCCGCCGGGTCACAGGACCAAAGGGAAACTCCTCACGGAAGAGCTCCCGCTCCAAAGCTTCCTCATAACCGCGCCGTTCCCTCATGAAGCCTCCTAACGGTGACAGGTGTTGCAGCTGGTAAGGGCCTCCGCCGAACGCACCTGGTAGATCTCCTTCAGCTTCTTGCCCAACTCGGGATCCGGGGTGTAGGCCATGTTGAAGACCTGCTCCCTGGGCCTGAGGCGGGCCTCAGGCTGGCGGTGGCAGTCCAGGCAGAACTTCATGGTGAAGGCCTGGGGCTGGCGGACCACCGCCATCTGGTCCACCCGGCCGTGGCACTCGGCGCACCCCACCCCCTTGGCCACGTGGGCCCCGTGGTGGAAGTAGACGAAGTCGGGCAGGTTGATGACCCGGTTCCAGCGCAAGGGCTCCCCGGTTTCCCAGCTTCGCCGCACCAGGGCCAGGTTGGGGCTATCGGGCTTGATGAAGGTGTGGCAGGTCATGCAGGTTTCCGTGGGAGGCAGACCCGCGTAGGCCGCCCGCTCCACGCTGGAATGGCAGTAGCGGCAGGAAAGCCCCAACCCCCCGGCGTGGAAGGCATGGCTGAAGGGCACGGGTTGCTCCACGGGCAGGGTGCGCTGCTCAAAAGCCCCCACCGCCACCCCAGAAAAGACCACCACCAGTAAGGCGAACACCCCTAAAACCGTTCCCCAGAAGAAGGTTTTTACCCATCGGTTGCGCCGCCGCATGCCACCTCCGGTCTTAAGGGCCAAGGCTACGGGCAAAGGGGCGAGGGGTCAATTAAAGGGCGTGGCTCTTTTCATAAGCGAACAGGCTTTACCCGTGCCTACCCTTTAGCAAGGTCTTCTCATGGGTACACTAGCGGAAAGGGTAAGGGACAAATGTCCCAAACCCCGGCAAACCTTGACAAGGAGGAGGCTTTTGCTAAACTAAGGCTTGCGCGTAAGGCGCACCCTGCCGGGATGGTGGAACTGGTAGACACGCCATCTTGAGGGGGTGGTGCCCGCAAGGGCGTGCGGGTTCAAGTCCCGCTCCCGGCACCAAAGAGGCCCCGCGGGGCCTTTTTCCTTTATGCGGCTCCTCCTAGAGCGCACCCTCAAGACCCTCGAGGACACCCAGGCCCTGGCCCGGGAAACCCTGGCCCTTTTCCCTTTGGGGGCCCTGGTGGTCCTGGAGGGGCCCTTGGGTGCGGGCAAGACCACCTTTGTCCGCTTTCTGGCCGAGGCCTTGGGCTTTAAGGGAAGGGTGACCAGCCCCAGCTACACCCTCATCCACACCTACCCCACCCCGGAGGGCCCCTTGGTCCACGCGGACCTCTACCGCCTGAAGGACCAAAGGGCTCTCCTGCCCCAGCTGGAGGCGGCCCGGGAGGAGGCCCGCCTCCTCCTGGCGGAGTGGGGGGACCCTGGCCTCCTCGAGGCCGATTTCCTCCTGCGCCTTAGCCCCCAAGGGGAGGTGCGCCGGGCAGAGCTATGGCAACTCCACCCCGGCCAGGAGGAGGGCATCCAGCAAGGCCTCCCGCCCGGCCCGCCCGGCGAATAGGGCCACCACCTTGCCCTCGGCATCCACCACGAAGGTCCAGGGCTGGCCCAGGACCTTGAAGCGGTTGGCCACCTCGTGGGGCTTGTCCCTATCCGAGGCCAGCAAGGGAATGAACCGGGGAAAGGCCCTCATGTACTCCAGCACCACCTCCTTGGTGTCCTTGGGCTCCCGGCTGATCACGTAGAAGGGTACCCGGGTTTCCTCCGCCACCCGGTGAAGCCCCGGGAACTCCGCCTTGCACACCGTGCACCAGCTGGCCCAGAAGACGATGACCGCAGGCTTCCTCAAGGTGGCGGGGGTGACGAGGTTACCCTTGGGATCCAGAAGGGCGAACTCGGGCAGGCGCTGGCCCGGCTGCACCGCAAGGACCACACCCAAAAGCAGAAGGAACCCCATCCATCGCCTTAGCATGCCTCCATTGTTTACCCTAGCGGGGATGGGTATGTAAACCACCTCACCTTGGCCGCCGCAGGCGCTTAAGGTCGTGGTCGGGCCAGATGCCGTCCGCCACCAGGTGGAGCCACTGGGAAAGGTAGTAGCCCAAAAGGGCAAACCCCCAGACCTCCCAGGGCCAGGAGGGAAGCTTCAGGGAAAACCCCATGCCAAAGTACCCGGCAAGCCCCTGGGCCAGGAATCCCAGGGCCAAAAGGAGCCCCACCAGATACCCCAGGCGGGTCAAGGGTCCCAGCACCCAGGTATGGGAAAGCCCCCGGTGGCGGAAGAGCCATCCATAAGGGCGCCAAAAAAGACCCAAAAGGCCCCAGCGGCGCTGGGATCGCGAACCCTTCTCCGCCAGGTCCAGGTCGGGGGAAAGGAGGAAGGTGCCCGCCAGATAGGCCAGGGTGAAGGCCAAGCCCCGAGGGTCCTCCGGGGAGCCCCCGTAGGCCAGAAAGACCACCGCCCCCCCGCCCAGGACCGTCAGGTTAATGGCCTCGTGCACCCGCCCCAAGGGCATAGGACCATGTTACCGGAGGAGGGAACCCCGCCCTCCTCAAAGGGCGGGAAGGGGGAAGCGCTCCCCCGCCGAGAGCACGTCCACCCTGAGCCCCTTCACCCCCCGGCCCGTGTACTCCGCCCCTCCGGCATCCACCAGGGTCACCCCTCCCATCCAGACCTCTCCCAGGCCCCTTAGGAGGCGAAGAGCGGTGTTCTCCAGAAGGCCTAAGCCCACCAGGTCAGGGTTGTCGGCCACCAGGCGGGAGAGGGCCAGGAACCGCCCCCTTTCCTCCACCCGGGGGAGGAGCACCAGTCCCCTCAAGAGGGCCAGGCCCAAGGCGGCCCTAACCTCCCCCTCCAGGGAGTAAAAGGCAGCCTCGCCCAAAAGGCCCGCCGCCTCCCCCAAGGCCACCACCCCACCCCCCTGGCGGTGGACCTCCAAAAGGGCCTGGAGAAGGAGGCTTCCCCGGATGAGATCCAAAAACTCCGGCAGCCCCTCGGCGGCCAGAAGCACCAGGGGGCTCGCCGCCACCGCCTGGGCTATCTCGGGATCAAAGGCCTCCTCCCGCCGCCTGAGGTAGAGGACCTTCCCCCGCTTCAGGCCCAAGCTGCGGTAGGCCAGCCGCCAGGCCTCCGCCAGGTCCCGCAAAGGATAGGGTACGAGGAAAAGGGCCTCCCCCCTGGCCTCCTCCAGGAGCCTGGCCTCCACCGGGCGCAAGGCCCCCCGAAGGGGATCGGCGGTTAGCAAGGCGAAAAAGCCCTGACGCATACCTGACCTCCTATACCTTCAGGGTAATCCCCTCCTCATGAAAGGAAAAGGGTGGTGTGGTAGACTTAAGGGCGTGGCCGCGATGGTATCCCCCCCGGGGGCGCTCTCCAAGGACAAAAAGAGGGCCATCCTCGAGGCCACCTTGGAAATCCTCCGGGAGATGGGGCTTTCCGGGCTGAAAATGGAGGAGGTGGCCCGGCGGGCAGAGGTGGGCAAGGGCACCATCTACCTCTACTTCCGCGACAAGAAGGACCTCCTGAAAAGCCTGGTGGAGGAACGCACCTGGGCCTTCTACCGAGAGGTGGAGGAGGTGGTGCGCCTCAAGGCACCCTTTTTTGTGCGCCTTGAGGCCCTCCTGAAGAAGCGCCTGGCCTGGATCGCCGAGTGGCGGGGCCTGTGGGCGGCGGTAGCCCGGGAGGCCATGGAGGACCCCACCCCCTGGCTCAAGGGGCTCCACCAGCACTACCTGGACCTCTTGGAGGAGCTGGTGCGGAGCGGCCAAGAAGAAGGGGCCGTGCGCCCCGAGCTTTCCCCCAGGGCCACCGCCCACGTGATCGCGGCCTTGGGGTGCACCCCCCAGCTAGAGGTGGAGGCTTATTTGGAACACCTCATGGAGGTGTTCCGGAAAGGAGTCGCGCCGTGAAAGAATTCCGTCCCGGCGATAAGGTGGTTTTGCCCCCTTACGGGGTCGGCGTGGTGGCGGGCATAGCCCAGCGGAGCGTGAGCGGCATCAGCCGAGCCTACTACCAGGTGGACTTTCCCGGCTCCCGCTCCAAGGCCTACGTACCCGTGGAGGCTCCCCAAAGCGTGGGCATGCGCAAAGCCCTTGCCCCGGAGGAGGTGCCGGTCATCCTTGACCTCCTAAAAAACGGGCGCATGCCCCTGCCCAAACAGTGGGCCGCCCGGCACCGCAAGACCAGCGAGATCCTGGCGGATGGGAACCCCTACCGCATCGCCCAGATGGCTGGGCAGCTTAGGGCTTGGGAGCTGGAACGGGGCCTACCGGACCTGGACCGCCAGGCCCTCAGGCGGGCCATCTACCTCCTGGCGGAGGAGGTCTCCCAGACCCTGGAGATCACCGTGCAGGAGGCCAAGCGCCTCTTTGAGGAGGCCTGGGGCGAAGAGCTGAACTAACGCCACCCCACCCTGGCCTTGCCAGGGTGGGGGCCCCGGTAACGCTCTTTTCACAGCAATAGGCTCCAGGTTTTCTTCTCCATCTCCAGGATGCGGGCCAGGTAATGCTCCAGGACCCCTGGATCCAGTCCCTCCACCTGGCCCTGGGCCATGACCTCCAGGTCGAAGAGCACCGCCTGAAACTCAGGGGCCGACCAGTGCTCGGCAAGCTCCTGCCAGGGCCCATCCCCCTCCACGTGGGCGTTCCAGGCCTCTAGGAACAGGCGGTTCAGGAAGTAAAAGAATACGAGCCGGTAAGGGTAGGAAAGCCCCTCCATCTCCTGGAGCAGGGCGATGTACTCCTGCCGTACCGGGTGAACCGGTTCCCTGGGATCCGCCCCCTGGGAAAGAAGCCAGTCCAGCTCCTCCACTGTGGCCATGAGGGCCTGGACCAAAGGAGCCCGGTGGGGATGGGGGGCCTCCTTAAGAAGCCCCACCTGAAAGCGGTACAAAGCCTCCACGAAGGGGAAGTCCTGCTTAAGCCAGAAGCTGAACCGCTCCTCATCCCAGCGGAGGGGCAAGGCCTTGATCTCCTCCAAGGCATCCGGGCAACACCCAAAAAGCTCCCTAAAAAGCTCCATACCCTCCCCCCAGAACCCCTTGCCGGGCATAACCGCTATGCCTCAGGGCCTCCACCGCCCTCTTGGCCTGGGCCTCGTCCTCCGCCAGGCCGAAGAAGGCACTCCCCGAGCCCGACATCAAAACCCCCCTCAAGCCTAAGGCCTTAAGCCGGGCCCTCACCTCCTTCAGCTCCGGATGGAGGCGGAAGGCGGGACCCTCCAGGCTATTCCAATAGGGTGGCTCCTCCCCTTTCTCCAGGGCCTCGAGGATCTCCGACACCGGAAGCTCGGGCCCGAAATCGTGGGGCTTCACCTCCGCATACACCCTGGGGGTGGGAAGCCGCAGGCCCGAGGAAAAGACCACCACCGGCAAAGGGGAAAGGGAAAGGGGTCTGAGCCTCTCCCCCACCCCCCGGGCCTCCGCCACCCCCCCTTGGAGGAAGAAGGGCACGTCGGCCCCCAGGGAAAGGGCCAGGGCAAAAAGGTCCACCTCCGCCGGATAGAGCTCCTTCAGGCCCAAAAGCACCTGGGCGGCATCCGAACTCCCCCCGCCCAGGCCCGCCCCCTCGGGCAGGGCTTTCTCCAGGACGATCCGCACCCCCCCGGGCCAGCCCGCCGCCTCCAGGTAGGCCTCTGCCGCCCGGTAGGCCAGGTTCCTTCGCCCGTACCGCCCGCGGAACTCGATCCCCTCGGGGATGGGTTCCAGGAAAAGCCGGTCCCCGAAGGATAGGCTGGCGAAGAGGGTGTGGAGCTCGTGGTAGCCATCCGGCCTCCTCCCCAGGAGGGAGAGGCCCAGGTTCACCTTGGCCACCGCTAGGCGTTCCATACCCTCGCCAAAGCCTCCGCCAGGGGCAGGTCCTCGGGGTAGGTGATCTTGAAGGCAGCCCTCTCCCCCTCCACCAGGGCCACGGGATAGCCCAGGGCCCTCACCAGCTGGGCGTCGTCGGTGGCGGAAAGCCCCCGCTTCCTGGCGTAGGCGTGGGCCTCCCGCAAGAGGGCGGTGAAGAAGCCCTGGGGGGTTTGGACCAGGCGCAGGGCCTCCCGGGGCACCACCTCCCCATACCCCTCCCCTTCCGGCCGGATGAGGGTGTCGGGAAGGGGCAGAACCGGCACCGCCGCCCCCGTGGCCCGGGTGGCCTCGAGGACCCGCGCCACCAGCCTCTGGCTCACGAAGGGCCGGGCCACGTCGTGGACCAGGACTAAAGGGAGGCTTGCCGCCTCCAGGAGGCGGGAAACCGACTCCTGCCGGGTTCTGCCCCCCTCCAAAAAGGTGGCGCGAAGCCCCTTGGGAACGGGAGCCCCAGGGGGCAAGGCCACCAGGACCTCCGCCGCCTCCTGGAAAGCACCCACGGCCCACTCCAAGAGGGTCTTCCCTCCCACCCGCAAGAAGGCCTTGGGCCCCAGGCCCAGCCGCTCCCCGTTCCCGGCGGCGGGGATCAGGACAGAGACCTCCACGACTCCCATGGTAGCATGGGCCCCATGAGCCTTTGGGAAGCTCTTCTCTTAGGGGTGGTGGAGGGGCTCACGGAGTTCCTGCCCGTCTCCTCCACCGGCCACCTAACCCTCCTCTTCCACCTCCTGGGCCTGCCCATCCAAGAGGATCCCTTCCTCAAGACCTTCCTCATCGCCATCCAGCTTGGGGCCATCCTGGCCATCCTCCTCCTCTACGGAAGGCGGTTCGCGGTGGACCGGGCCCTCTGGCTCAGGATCGGGATGGCCTTTCTGCCCACCGCGGCCATGGGCTTCCTCCTCTACCCCCTCATCAAGGGGGAAATCCTGGGAAACGACGGCATCGTGGTCTTCTTTCTGTTCTCCGTGGGCCTGGTCCTCCTCTTGGCCGACCGCCTGGCGGAACGGGCCCGCTATGGGGATGTGCTGGAGCTCCCCCTAGCCCGGGTGGCCTTAATCGGGGTCTTCCAGGGCCTGGCGGCCCTCTTCCCCGGCACCAGCCGGAGCGGGGCCACCATCCTGGGAGGCCTCCTCCTGGGCTTGAGGCGCAAGGCAGCAGCGGAGTTCAGCTTCCTCTTGGCCCTCCCCACCATGCTGGCCGCCGTGGGGTACGACCTCCTGAAAAGCGCTCCCGCGGTGCCCCAGGGGGGCTGGATCCTTCTTGGGGTAGGCTTCCTCGCCGCCCTGGTCACCGCCCTCCTCACCGTGCGCTGGATGCTTTCCTTCGTGGAGCGCCACGGCTTCAGGCCCTTCGCCTATTACCGCATGGCCCTGGCCTTGGTCTACGCCTACTTCTTCCTACGCTAGGGCCAGAACCCTATCCAGGGTTTCCAGGAACTGTTGGTAGACTTCCCTCCGGGCCCCTTCCCCCATGAGGCCGAGCCGCAAAACCTGCCCCCGGGTGGGCCCGATCCCCCCGGCCACCGCCACCCCCTGGGCGTAAAGGGCCTGGACCAGGCGGTCCGCCTCCACCCCCTCAGGGGGGCGCACCACCAGTACCGTGGGCAGGGGGCTGGCCTTGGGGTAAGGACGGAAACCCCTTTCCCTTAGCTCCCCAAGAAGCCAGGCGTAGACCTCCTTTGCCCTTCGTTCCCGGGCCTCCATCCCCTCCTCCAGGGCCAGGTTGAGGGCCTCCAGCAGGGCGTAGTGCAGGAGGACCGGGGTGGTGTGGTGGTAGCCGCCCCGCTCCCAGTGCTCCGCCACCCGGGCAAGGTCCAGGTACCAGCCCCGCCTACCGGTGAGGGCCTTGCGGGCCTCGAGGCTCACGGCGATGGGGGCCAGGCCCGGGGGAGCGGAGAGGCACTTTTGGCTGCCCGTGAAGGCGTAGTCCACCCCCATCTCCCGCATGGAGAAGGGAAGCATCCCCAGGGTGGTGACGGCATCCAGGAAGAAAAGGGCCCCGGCCTCCTTGGCCAGGGCCCCGATCTCCCGGGCCGGGTTCAGCACCCCGGTGGAGGTCTCCCCATGGACCAGGGCCACCATGCGGTAGCGCCTGGCCTTTAGGGCCTTGGCCACCGGTTCCGGGTCCACGGGCTCGCCCGGAGGGAATTCCAAAACCGTGGGTTCCAGGCCGTGCACCTGGGCCATCTCCGCCACCCTCTGGGAAAAGGCCCCGTTCACCAGCACCAGGACCGGACCCCGGTCCAGGTTGGCGAGGCCAGCCTCCATACCCAGGCTTCCCGAGCCTGCCAAAGCCGCCAGCAGGGCGCCTTCCCCGGGGTCAAAGAGCCGGGCAAGCCTCTCCTGAATGGCTCGGTTCACCGCCAGCACCTCGGGGTCCAGGTGGCCCCGCATGGGACGGAGAAGGACCTTTTGCACGCGCTCGGGGATGGGGGTGGGTCCAGGGGTCAGAAGCAGCATCTCGCCTCCTCTACTCCCGCCGGAAGCGGGCATAAGAAAAGCCCCCGCGGCCATACCGGGGGGGCCCTTCCCGAAGGAAGGGGCCCCCTACCGGATAGCTCGCAGGAGCCTCATTGAGGCCCACTTTAGCCCAAGGCCCCTTTCCTTGTAAAGTGCTACCTGGATGAAGGACTACTATGCCATCCTGGGGGTGAGCCGGGAGGCCACCCAGGAGGAGATCAAGAAAGCCTACCGGAGGCTTGCCCTCCAGTACCACCCCGACCGCAACCCCGGGGACAAGGAGGCGGAGGAACGCTTCAAGGAGATCAACGAGGCCTACGCCGTCCTTTCCGACCCCGAGAAACGGGCCCAGTACGACCGAGGGCTTCTAGGGGCACCGGAGCTCCGCACCGAGGACCTCTTTGACCTCTTCGCCCAGGTTTTCGGCTTCCACGCGGGGCGCACCGCCCCCAGGGGGGAGGACCTCGAGGCCCAGGTGGAGGTGGGGTTGGAAGACCTCCTCAAGGGAAGGGAGGTGGAGGTGGCCTACGCCCGCCTCGTCCCCTGCGAGGCCTGCCACGGCCAGGGAGGGAGGCGGGTGGCCTGCCCCACCTGCGGGGGAAAGGGCGTGCTGGAAAGCTACCGGCAGGGTCTCTTTGGCACCTTTGTTACCCGCTCCACCTGCCCCCACTGCAAGGGACAGGGCCATCTGTTGGCGGAAACCTGCCCCGCCTGCCGGGGCCGGGGCCGGGTGGCGCGGGAGGAACGGGCCCGGGTACGAATCCCTCCGGGCATGGACGAGAACCACCTCCTGCGGGTACCGGGCTACGGAAACCTGGGGCCCGGCGGGCCAGGGGACTTGTACGTGCGCTTGAAAATCCGCCCCCATCCCCACCTGGAGCGGGAAGGGGCGGATCTGGTCTACCGGCTCAGGCTTGGCCTCGCCCAGGCGGCCCTGGGCGCTCGGGTGGAGATCCCGGGGCTTTCGGGCCCCATCCCCTTGGAGATCCCCCCGGGCACGGGGCATGGGGAGGTCTTTGAACTTCCCGGGGAGGGCCTTCCCTACCCAGGAGAGGCCAGGCGGGGAACCCTTCGGGTGGTGGTGGAGCTTTCCGTGCCCAAACACCTCAGCCCCAAGGCCAAGGAGCTCCTCAGGGCCTACGCCAAGGAGGTGGGAGAGGAGGTGGCTCCGGAAGGCTTCTTTGAGAGGCTACGGGGGTTCTTCCACAAGTAGACCTTTCGTGGTATAATAAGACATTCCGGGTTGCTATAGGGTGGCCCCTTGGGTCTAAAGCAACCCCTAAGGCCCCGGATACGAGCCCTTGGGCTCGGAAGAGAAGGAGCAGTATGCAGAAGGGTCGGGTCAAGTGGTTCAATGCGGAGAAGGGCTACGGCTTCATCGAGCGCGAGGGCGACACGGACGTGTTCGTCCACTTCAGCGCCATCAACGCCAAGGGGTTCCGCACCCTGAACGAGGGCGACATCGTCACCTTTGACGTGGAGCCGGGCAAGAACGGTAAGGGCCCCCAGGCGGTGAACGTCACCGTGGTGGAGCCGGCCCGCAGGTAAAGGGCAACCCGAACCGCCGTGGGGAGGACCCACGGCGGTCTCCTTTTGGGGAAACTATCACCCCATTCTCAGGCCCTAGCCGGTAGCATGGGAGGGATGCGGACCCTTAACCTGAGCCTACGCCCGGTGCTTCCCGAGGATGCCCCCCTCCTGCACCAGCTCTTCCTGCGAAGCCCCGGGTACTTCGCCCTGATCGGTATGGAACCCCCGGCCCTCGAGGACGTGGCCCGGGACCTGGCCACCCTGGAGAAGGACGAGCGCCGCCGGGTCTTCCTCCTCTTCCTGGAGGAGGAGGCGGTGGGCTACCTGGACTACAAGCTTCGCTACCCCGAGCCTGAGGACGCCACCCTAAGCCTCCTCCTCATCCGGGAAGACCGCCAGGGGCAGGGCCTGGGGCGAAGGGCCCTGGAACACCTCCTAAACCACCTTCTTGCGGGAACCGAGCGGCTTTATGCGGTGGTCTACGGCAACAACGCCCGGGCCAAGGCCTTCTTCCAGGCCCAGGGTTTCCGTCACGTGAAGGACGGGGGCCCCACCCTGAGCTGGTACGTGCGGGAGCTATAACCCGGCACCCCACCCAGGATCTCGCCCAGGTGGGGTGCACCTGAACCCTAAGCCCGCTCTGGGCCTAAGCCCCTAGCCCAAGCCGGCCAGCTTGCGGTTCTTCTCGATGTAGGACTTCCACTGCTCGGGAACGTCCTCCTCGGGGTAGATGGCGTTCACCGGGCAGGCGGGTACGCAGGCCCCGCAGTCGATGCACTCCTCGGGGTGGATGTAGAACTGGTCCCCCCCGTCGTAGATGCACTCCACGGGGCAAACCTCCACGCAGGACTGGTCCTTTACGCCGATGCAGGGTTCACAGATCACGTGCGGCATCCTTCACCTCCCGAGCAACCGCTCCCCCCTATTTTAGGGCAGATGGCCCTTTGTCAACCGCCTAGGCCCCCAGGTGCCGGAAGAAGGCCTCCCGGGAGATGGCCCCCACCACCTCCTCCCCCCTGACCACCAGGACCAAGGGCTGCCGCAGGAAGAGGGGGGAAAGCTCGCTCACCGCCACCTCCGCCTCCACACTGGGCACCTCCTCCAGGGGCAGGATGTGGTCGGAAAGGCCCAGTAGCCCCACCGGCCGCCCCTCGTGCACCAGCAGGGCCAGCCCCCGGCCCTCGTAGGCCTCGAGGGCCTCCACCCGGGGCAGGGGCCGCGCCAGGCGCCGTGCCGGGATGGGCCAGAGGAGCCCGGCGGTGAGCAAGGTGGTGCAGGGCACCCGCACCGCCTTCTTGGCCACGTAGAGGGAAAAGGTGAAGAAGAGGAGAAACCCCAACCCCTCCAGGAGGCCGGCCAGGTTAAAGCTCTCCCACCCCAGCCTGCCCCCACCCCCGAGGAAGGAGTGGAGGAGGTAGGAGAAGAGAAGGCCCAGCACCAGGGCGGCTAGATAAGCGAAAAGCCCGGCCAGGCGGAGCTCCTTCACCGTGCGCATGGGCTTAGCTTACCAGGTCCTCCTCCCGGTCCACATCCACCCCCACCTCGGGGTAAGGGGTGATGAGGGCCTTGGCCTCCACCCCTAGGATCCTCCCGGCCCTTCCCTCCAGCTCGGGGAGGGAAAGCCGGCCCAGAAGAAGCTTGAGGAGGACGTCCAGGCCGATGAGCCGGGCCAGGGCCAAGGGGCTTTTCCTCAGGGCCACCACCCTTTGGGCCAGGGGCAGGGCCTGGTAGAAAAGCCCCTTGTCCAAAAGCACCAGGTTTCCCCCGGTGAAAACCCCCTCCCGCAGGCGGGCGTAGGTGCGCCGGCTGTGGGGAAAACGGGCCTCCACCGCCTCCTTGGGGACGATGGGGTAGACGAGAGCAGCCTCCGGGGCCTTTTCCAGCACATAGCGCACCGCCTCCGGGGTGAGGTGGGGGATGTCGGCGGTGGCCACCAGGACCCGCCCCTCCACGTGCTCCAAGGCCGCCTCCAGGTTCCCAAGCAGGCTTCCCCTGTCGGGCAGGGTCAGGCGGGGGGAGGGGCTTAGCCCCGGGTTCTCCCCCACGTAGACCACGGAAAGCCCCGCTTCCCTCAAGGCGGAAAGCACCCACTCCGCCATGGGCCTTCCCCGGTAGGGCACCAGGGCCTTGCTCCGCACCCCGTACTTCCCCGCCCAAGCCTCCTCGCCGCCTCCCAGGACAATGGCCTCCACGCCCCTATGCTAAAGGTTTTGCCGGGACCCCCACCCCGGCATCGCCGGGGTGGGGTGGCATTAAAGGGGCCTAAGGGTAAACCGGAGCACCTGGTTCCCCGTGATGCGCACCGTTTCCACTAGGGTGCGGTACCCAGGGGCCACCAGGGTGAGTTCGTGCTCGCCGAAGGGCGCCTCGAGGCGCAGGTAACCGCCCTTGGCCACCCCCACCTCCTCCCCATCCAGGAAGACCCGGGCCTCCACGTTCAGGTAAAGCTCCAACACCGCCCGCACCGGCACGAGCTCCACGTAAAGCCTCACGGACTCCCCGGGGCGCACCTCCACCTGGGCCCGGTACTCCCCGTAGCCGAGGGCCAGGACCCGCACCTCATGGAGACCGGCCTCGAGGGTCATCCTTAAAGGTGCCCGGCCCATCGAGCGGCCGTCGATGTAGACCTCAGCCCCCTCGGGCCTAGCCTCCAGGTAAAGCTCCCCCGTGCGGATGGGCCTCAAGGTGGCGGAAACCCGGGTCTCCCGGCCCCCTTCCACCCGCACCGTGGCCCGGTAGGGCTCGTAACCCGGGGCCTTGAGCTCCACCTGATAGGTTCCCTCCTCCAGCACCAGGCGCAAGGGAGTCCGGCCCCGCAAGGTGCCGTTCACGTAGGCCTCGGCCCCCGTGGGGCTGGACTCCAAGAGAAGGGTGCCGGTGCGGGGAATGGGGTTCAGGCGCACGTCCAGCCGGGTGGTCTCGCCCCTTCGCACCTGGACCGTGGCCCGGTAGGGCTCGTAGCCCGGCGCCTTAAGCTCCACCGCATACCGCCCCTCGGGCAGGCTTAGGGAAAGGGGCGTGCGGCCCCTGAGGACTCCTTCCACGTACACCTCGGCCCCGGAAGGGCTGGAGGTGACGGCAAGGGTCCCTTGCCTGGGCTCCGGCACCAGCTGGGCGAAGACCTGGACCCTTTCCCCGGGCCTGGGGTTCACCACGACCCGGTAGGGCTGGTAGCCGGCAAGCCGGAGCTCCACCTCGTGCCGGCCCGGGTTCACCTGGAGGCTAACGGGGGTGCGCCCAGAAAGCCGTCCATCCAGGTAAACCTCGGCGCCAACGGGCCTCGAGTCCACCACCAGGGTGGCCGTGGCCGGGGTGGGTGGGGGGGCCGTGACCCGGCCCACGAAGTAGCGGGCCACGTCGGTGACCCAGTCCTTGTCGGGGACGGGCTCAATCACGATGGAAAGCGCCCGGGCTAAGCCCTCCGCCCCCTGGACCCGCACCTGGTTGCGCTCCACATCCAGGATCTCCCCCAGGGAAAGGGGGCGCTTGCTCGCCACCGCCAGGATGCGGTCCTCGCCCTCGGGACCCGTCACCGTGTAGCGGTAGCGGGCCCCTTCCGGGGGAAAGCGCCGGGTTTCCCCGGCCCGGAGGAAGTTGCCCCGTTCGAAGGCGTTGGGCAGGATGGGGTCAACTTTCCCGTCGGCGTTGATGTTGAAAAGGTAGACGTAGGCATCCTGGTTCACGTTCACGTAGATGAAGATGGGCTCACCGATCTGGTAAACCGCACCTCCCCGTTTGCCGGGGTCCTTGTCCACCCAAACCCGAACCTGCAGGTCGGTGGGCACGGGATTCACGAGGATCCCCTGGGGGCTTACCTGCTGGGCCAAAGCCGTCCCCAGGCCCAGGATGGCCCAAAGCAGTTTGCGCATATCCCTCACCTCCGCCCTCAGGCTAAAGCTTTCCTGTGAAAATCCTGAGGGAAAAGGGACAAGGCCCCTTAAGACTCGGCGTAGGCCCCAAGGGCGCGGAAGCGGCGGTAGCGGTCCTGGTAGAGCTCCTCCGGGGAAAGCCCTTTGAGCTCCTCGAGGGTCCTCAGAAGGGCTTCCTTGATGTTCTGGATGGCCTTAAGGGGGTCCTTGTGGGCCCCGCCCTCGGGCTCGGGGACGATGGCGTCCACCACCCTCTGGGCCAGGAGGTCCCTTGCGGTGAGCTTCAAAGCCTCGGCGGCCTTAGGGGCCTCCTTGGCATCCCGCCAGAGGATGGCGGCGCAGGACTCGGGGCTGATCACCGAGTACCAGGCGTTCTCCATGATGAGGACCCGGTTGGCCACCCCGATGGCCAAGGCCCCCCCGCTGCCCCCCTCCCCCAGGATGAGGGCGATGGCGGGCACCTTCAGGCGGCTCATGCGCTGGATGCTCTGGGCGATGACCCAGGCCTGGCCCCGCTCCTCCGCGGAAACCCCCGGGTAGGCCCCCGGGGTGTCGATAAAGGATATGAAGGGGTAGCCGAACCGGTCCGCCAGGTCCATGAGGCGCATGGCCTTGCGGTACCCCTCGGGGTGGGGCATACCGAAGTTGCGCTTTAGGTTCTCCTTGGTGTCCCTCCCCTTCTGGTGGCCCACCACCACCACCTTCTGGCCCTCCAAATAGGCGAGCCCCCCCACGATGGCGGGGTCGTCGGCGAAGGCCCGGTCCCCATGGAGCTCCAAAAAGTCCTGGAAGGCCTTCTCCAGGACGTCCAGGGTGGTGGGGCGGCCCGGGGCCCGGGCCAGCTGCACCCTCTGCCAGGCGGTGAGGCTCCCGTATACCTCCTGCTTGAGCCTAGCCAGGCGCTCCTCCAAAAGGCGAATCTCCGCCTCCAGGTCTACCCCCGTGGTGCGGGCGGTTTCCCTTAGCTCTGCGATGCGCTTTTCTAGCTCCAGGATGGGCTTTTCAAACTCCAACGGCATAGGAAACTCCGGGGTGCAAATGGCGAAGGACCAGGACCAGCTCCGCCTTCAACCTCCTGCGGTCCGTAACCCGGTCCACCATCCCGTGCTTCAGCAAAAACTCCGAACGCTGGAAGCCCTCGGGAAGCTCCTGGCGGATGGTCTGGCGGATGACCCTGGGCCCGGCGAAGCCGATCAGGGCCCCGGGTTCGGCGAAGATCACGTCGGCCAGGGCGGCGAAGCTGGCGGTGACCCCCCCGGTGGTGGGGTCGGTGAGGATGGAAACGTAAGGAAGGCGTTTCTCCCAAAGGCGGTCCAGGCTCATCACCGTCTTGGCCATCTGCATGAGGGAAAGGGCCGCCTCCTGCATCCTGGCCCCGCCCGAGGCCGCCACGATCACCAGGGCCCGGCCCTCCGCCGCCGCCCTTTCCGCCCCCCGGGCGATCTCCTCCCCCACCACGCTCCCCATGGACCCCCCAGCAAAGGCGTAGTCCATCACCAGAAGGACCGCGGGCACCCCACCGATGGCGCAGGTACCCCCCAGGATGGCGTCCTTGCGACCGGTCTCCTCCTGGTAGGCCCTGAGCCTTTCCGCATAGGGTTTGGTGTCCACAAAGCCTAAGGGATCCAGGGGCCTAAGCCCGGTGATCTCCTGGAAGGTGCCGGGGTCTGCCAGCATCTCCACCCTTTCGGAAGCGGGCACCCGGTGGTGGTGGCCGCACTTGGGGCAGACGTAGAGGTTTTCCCGGAACTCCTTCTTGTAGAGCTGGGCCCCGCAGGCCTCGCACTTGGTCCAGAGCTCGGGGACGTCCCGGTTCCCCCCGCTGGGCCTTTTTCTCCGGAAAAGCCGCTCTAGGGCCACGCTACGCCTCCTTGGGAGCCTCGAGGGCCTTGGTCTCCCCCGCCAGGCTCTGGCCGATGAAGACCGCTCCCGCCTCCACATCCAGGACCTGGGCCCGCACCGTGCCGGTGAAGCGGGCCGTCTTGGAAAGGCTCACCTTCTGAGCCACCAGGTCCGCCTTCACCTCCCCGTGGATCTGGACGCTCCCTGCCTCCACCCTTTCCCCTTCCACCCGGCCCGTGCGCCCCACCTCCAGCTCCCCTTCCACGTAGACCGAGCCCTTGACCAAGCCGTCGATGCGCACCTGGCCCTTGGCCTTCAGATCCCCCAGGACCTCGGTGTCGGGCCCTAGGTAGGTGAGGGCTCCCCCCTTCCTGCCCAACATCCGCCCCATTTTACCGGCCGGCCCAGGTGGGGGGAAGGTAGGGCCTCGGGTCCACGGGGGTGCCGTAGCGGTAGACACCGTAGTGGAGGTGGGGACCGGTGGAGCGGCCCGTGGAGCCCACGTACCCCAGGACCTGCCCCCTTTCCACCCTCTGCCCGGGGCGCACCAGGATGCGGGAAAGGTGGCCGTAGAGGCTCTGGTACCCCTCGGCGTGGTCCAGGAGGACGGCGAGGCCATAGGCCCCCATCCAGCCGGCCCGGGCCACCACCCCGCCTCCCGTGGCGTAGACGGGAGCACCGTAAGGGGCGGAGAGGTCCAGGCCGTCGTGGAACTCATACCCCGGGCCGAAGGGGTTCTTGCGCACGCCGAAGAAGGAGGTGATCCCCTCGTAACCCCTTAGGGGCAGGCCCCGGGGGAGGCTTCGCTCCACCTCCAGGGTCCTCTCCAAGGCCGGCACCACCTCCTTAAGCTGGTTCCTTAGGTCCAGGACCTCGGCCCGCACCTCCGCCCAGCCCGCCAGGGACTCCTCGGGGGAGGCCGCCACAGCCCCACCCCCCTGGCCCCCCTCCTGGTAGCGCACGGGAAGGGCGTTTAAAGGGGAAAGCCCCGCCCGGCGGCGGAGCTCCTCTATGGCCTTCTTGATCTCCTCAAGCTCCTTCTTGGTGCGCTTGGCCTCCTCCGAGAGGGCCCCGTTTTTGGCCCGCTCCGCCTCGAGGGCCAAGGAAAGCCTCCGGGCCTCCTGGGAAAGAGCCTGGAGGCGAACCTCGAGGGTTCGGGCCTCCCGGCTCCTATGCCAGAGGTAGAGGTTGGCCCCGGTCCAAAGGGTCAGGAGGACCAGGATCAGGGCCACGGCCCACCCCGGCAGGGACACCGCCCGGCTTCCCCCGCCGCTTCGGGCAAGGAGAAGGGTATAGCGCACGGGCCTCCTAGCCTGCCGCTTCATCCGGTCGAGTATACCCCACCCCACCGCCACCTGCCCTGCGCAACCCTATGTTGCGCCTCAGGGCACAGCATCCAGGACCAGGGGCAGGGGGCTTGCCGAAAATCCCAGCTGGAAGGCCTCCCTTAAGTGGGCCAGGGCTTCCTCCAAGCCCTTCCCGCGGTGGTAGACCAGGGCCAGGGCCTCCCCCCTTTCCACCCAGTCCCCGGGCTTTTTCAGCAGATAGACCCCCACCCCGTGGTCGATGGCCTCCCCCTTCTTCCTACGCCCGCCCCCCAGGGCCAAAACCGCCAGGCCCACCCGGTAGGCATCCACCTCCTGCACCACGCCCTCCTTCTCCGAGACGAGAGGAAGTTCCTCCCCAAGGGGAAGCAGGGAGAAGTCCTCCACCACCCGGGGATTTCCCCCCTGGGCCTCGAGGAAGGCCTGGAACCTTTCCAGCGCCTTGCCGCTTTCCCAGGCCCTACGGGCCAGGCCCGGGTCCAGCCCCTCAAGCCGTAAGGCCTCCTCCGCAAGGCGCAGGGCCACCTCCACGAGGTCCTCCGGTCCCTTTCCCTTCAGGGTTTCTATGGCCTCCCGGACCTCTATGGCGTTCCCCACCGCCCGGCCCAGGGGGGCCTCCATGCTGGTGAGGAGGGCCCTAACCCTTCGCCCCGCCCCCTGGCCGATCCCCACCATGGTCCTGGCGAGAAGCCGGGCTTCCTCCAGGGTCTTCATGAAGGCCCCCTTGCCCACCTTCACGTCCAAGACGATGCTCCTCGCCCCGGCCGCCAGCTTCTTGCTCATGATGGAGCTGGCGATCAAGGGGATGCTCTCCACCGTGGCCGTGACATCCCTTAGGGCGTAGAGCTTCCCGTCCAGAGGAGCCAGGTCCGGGCTTTGGGCGGCGATGACTAGGCCGATGCGCTCGGCCCTTTCCAGAAACTCCCCCTCCGTCATCTCCCCCCGCCAGCCCGGCACCGACTCCAGCTTGTCGATGGTCCCCCCGGTGTGGGCCAGGCCCCGGCCCGACATCTTGGCGAAGGTGCACCCCGCCGCCGCCAGGATGGGCCCCACCACCAGGCTCACCTTGTCCCCCACCCCCCCGGAGGAGTGCTTGTCCACGGGGTGGGGCAGATGGGAGAGGTCCAGGACCCTCCCCGAGTAGGCCATGGTTTCCGTAAGCCATAGGGTTTCCTCCGGGTCCAGGCCCCTCAGGAAGGCGGCCATGAGCCAGGCGGATACCTGGTAGTCCGCCACCTCTTCCTTCAGGTAGCCCTCGAGGAAAGCCTTCAGGTCCTCCCGCCTGTGCTTCAGGCCCTCCCGCTTCTCGCGGATGAACTGCACCGGGTTCATGCCCCCATGCTACGCTAGGGCTATGGCCCAGCGGTACCGGTTTGGCATTGAGGAGTTCGAGCGCCTCTTCCAGGGGGTCACGGGGGTGGAACTTCTGGACGGGGAGGTGTACCAGATGAGCCCTATCGGTCCGAAGCATGCGTTGGTCGTAGCCCGTTTGGTTAAGCGGCTCACGGAGGCTCTGGGGAACCAGGCCCTGGTATGGCCGCAAAATCCCGTGCGCCTGCCCCCGGGCTCCGAACCCCAGCCCGATATCGCCCTCCTCAAGCCCAAGGACTACTGGGAGGCCCTCCCCAGCGCCGAGGACATCCTGCTCCTGGTGGAGGTTTCCGAGTCCAGCCTGGACTGCGACCGGAACGTGAAGCTTCCCCTTTATGCCCGCTCGGGAATCCCCGAGGTGTGGATTCTCGACCTCTCGGAAAACCGCCTCCACGTCTTCCGCCATCCCAAGGAGGGCCTTTACACGGAACACCGCATCCTTCTTCCTGGCGAGGAAGCCGAACCCCTCCACTTCCCTGGGGTGCGCATTCCCTGGCTGACCCTAAGTGCGTGGTAATCTGGTGACCGATGGGCGAGCGGAAATCCAAAAGGAGGGAGATGGGTCACGGGCAAAGTCCGCACCTTGAAGGCGAAGTGCTCAGCTTGGATCCTCGGGACCGCCCCCTCTATACCCTGCGCGAAGCTGCCCGTTACCTGGGCATTCCCCCAGCCACCCTGCACACCTGGGTGCGCGGGCGAGGCTACGCTACCCATCATGGGAAAAAATGGTCTACCCCGTTGATTGTCCCTCCGCAAGGAGGCTCCCTCCTCTCCTTTCACAACTTGGTGGAAGCCAATGTCCTCGCCGCATTAAGAGAGGAACATCGCATCTCCATGGCCAAAATCCGCCGCATGGTGGAGTATGCCAAGGAACATCTAGGAGTCACCCGCCCGCTCCTGCTTGACCTGAAAACCGGCCTAGGGGATGTTTTCATTAAGGATCCCGAGGGATTGCTGTCTTTAACCCGTTCTGGTCAGCTAGCCCTAGAGGAAATCCTGGAACGCTATTTGGCCAGGGTAGATCGGGATGTCTGGGGAAGGCCTCTTCGCTTCCATCCTCCCGTAGCCGGACAAATACGTAGCGACCGAATCGTATTGGACCCAGAAGTAGCCTTCGGCGCGCCCACGGTGAAAGGCATTCGAACCCGCATCATCGCGCTTCGTTACGATTCCGGCGAAACCCCGGAGTTCCTAGCCGAAGACTACGGCCTTAGCGTGGAAGACGTAAAGGAAGCTGTGGTTTTCGAGGGTAGGGCTGCGTGAAGCCTACCTATTTTTGCGACCGGAATCTTGGCCGAAAGTTCCCCATGCGACTGCGAGAGCTCGGGCTTACTGTGGAGCTCCACGATGAACACTTCCGGCAAGAAGAGCGAGATGAAGTTTGGATCCCCCATGTAAGCCAACAAGGGTGGGTGATCCTAACTCTGGACGAAAGGATCCGCTTCAACAAGGTAGAAAAGACCATGCTTTTAGTGTATGGAGCTAGGGTGATCCTCCTGCCCAACCCCAGCCAGCGCACGTCGGGCTGGCTTCTTCAAGTTGCTGAGGAATTTGCAAAAGCCCAAGCCCAAGTTGAGCGCTTCATAAACAAAACCCCTCCTCCCTTTGTGGCTCGATTCCAGGTCATTCACAAAGGAGACAGAAAACGCTATGGTCTAAAGCACCTAGGCCCCTAGTACGCCTGCCCCGTGGCCTTGGTGAGGAGAAGCCTGAACTCGTGGGGGCTGGTGGCGGCGGAAAGGGCGTCCTCCAGGGAGATGAGCCCCTGGGTGTAGAGCTCCACCAAATGCTGGTCGAAGGTGCGCATCCCGTGAATGGAGCCCTCCATCATGGCCTCCTTGATCTGGGGGGTCTTGTCCTCGTCCTTGATGAGCTCCCGCACGTAGGGGGTGGCGATCAGCACCTCGAGGGCCAGCACCCTCCCCTTGCCGTCCGCCCGGGGCAGAAGGCGCTGGGAGAGGATGCCGAGAAGGGACTCCGCCAGGAGGATGCGCACCTGGTGGTGCTCATGCAGGGGGAAAAACTCGATGATGCGGTTGATGGTCCTCGCCGCATCCAGGGTGTGCAGGGTGGAAAGCACCAGGTGCCCGGTCTGGGCCGCCATGAGGGCGGCCTCCACCGTCTCCTTGTCCCGCATCTCCCCGATCAGGATCACATCCGGGTCCTGGCGCATGGCGTACTTGAGGCCCGAGTAGAAGCTATCCGTGTCCAGCCCCACCTCCCGCTGGACCACCAGGCTCTTCTTGTGCTTGTGCAAGAACTCTATGGGGTCCTCGATGGTGATGATGTTCTTGGCGTAGTGCAGGTTGATGTGGTCGATGAGGGCCGCCAAGGTGGTGCTTTTCCCTGAACCCGTGGGCCCGGTCACCAGGATGAGCCCCCGCTCCTTGGCGGCGAGCCCCTCCATCACCTCCCGGGGCAGGCCCAGGGCCTCGAAGCTGGGGATGACCTCGGAGACCACCCGCATCACCAAGCCGAAGCTTCCCCTCTGCCTCAGAAGGTTGCAGCGGAAGCGGGCCACCCCGGGGATGGTGTAGGCGAAGTCCAGCTCCTTGCGGTACTCCACCTCCTCCCACTGCTCCGGGGTGAGGAGGGCTTTGGCGATGGCCTCGAGGTCCTTGGGGGTCAGGGGCCGGTTGCCGAAGGGTTTCAGCTTCCCGTCCACCCGGATCACGGGCGGGGCCCCCGCCTGCAGGTGGATGTCCGAGGCCCGGGCCTGGACCATGGCCTTGAGCATCTCCAAGAGGCTCTGCTTGCCCTCCTGGGGAGAAGCCTCGCTCATGGGTACACCTCCAGGTTATCGATCAGGCGCACCTCAGGGAAGCGGCCCGCCACGATCCCCCTGGCCCCGGGAACAAAGCGGGAAAGGGGAAGGAGGGTCTCGGGGTGGACGATGGCCAGGTAGTCAGGCTGAAACTGGGGAACCTCCTTAAGCACTTCCTCCCCCCTTCTCAAGGCCTCGGCCACGCCTTCCCCCTTTAGGGCCGCTTCCCGCATGGCCTGCAGGGCCCGGTAAAGCACCGTGGCTTCCTTGCGCCTTTCTGGGGAAAGGTACACGTTGCGGCTGGAAAGGGCAAGCCCATCCTCCTCCCGCACCGTGGGCACCCCCACCACCTCCAGGGGAAAGCCCATGTCCCGGACCATCTTGCGGATCACGAGAAGCTGCTGGTAATCCTTCTCCCCGAAGTAGGCCCGGTCCGGCCTCACCAGGAGGAAAAGCCTGGCCACCACCGTGGCCACCCCCTGGAAATGGCCGGGGCGCACCGCCCCCTCCCAAAGGGCGGTGAGGGGACCCTCCACGCTGACGCGGGTGGAGTAGCCCGCCGGGTACATCTCCTCCACGCTGGGGGCGAAGAGGAGGTCCACCCCCGCCTCCTCCAAAAGGGCTTGGTCCCGCTCCAGATCCCTGGGGTAGCGGTGGTAGTCCTCCCCGGGACCAAACTGCAGAGGGTTCACGAAGATGGAGACCACCACAAAGGGGTTCTCCTTCCGGGCCCTCTCCACCAGGGCCAGGTGCCCCCGGTGGAGGTAGCCCATGGTGGGGACAAACCCCACCCCCTCCCGGGGGAGGGCCTGCCTTAACTCGGCCACGGTGTGCGCCACCTTCACGGGGCTCAGTATACTTTCCCCGTGGGCAAGAAGAAACGCGAGGAAAAGCTCAAGAAGAAAGCCCTGAAGGAATGGGAGGAGAGGCGGCCCAAAACCTTCCGTGAGGCCCTCAAGTACTTCCCGGGCCTCTTCTTCCGCACCACCTTGGTGGTGATGGCGGCCACCGCCCTCATCGTCTTCGCCGGGGCCATGGGCCTCGCCTGGGCCCAGAGCATGTGGTTCCAAATCCTCGTCTACCTGGGGTTCTACCTCCTCTTCTACCGCTTCATCATGGGGCCTTTAGCCCCACCCCGGATAAAATGAGGGCAGATGGCCGAGCCCGCGGAGGTCCGCCGCCCCCTGACCCTCGAGGCCTACCTGGAGGAGGAGGCCCGAAGCCCTGTGCGCCACGAGCTGGTCCGGGGCTTCCCCAGGGCCATGGCCGGGGCCAGCCGCCGCCACAACCTCCTGGTGGTGGCCCTGGTGGCGGCCCTTTTTCCCCGGGCCCGGGAAAAGGGGTGCCGGGTCCACGCGGAAACCCTCAAGCTCAAGGTGGCCCCCGACACCGTCTACTACCCCGACCTCATGGTGGTTTGCGGCCCCCCAGGGGAAAACCCCTTTTTGGAAGAACGCCCTTGCCTGGTCCTCGAGGTCCTCTCCCCTTCCACAGAGGCCCAGGACCGCTGGGAGAAGATGCGGGCCTATCTGAGCCTGGAAAGCCTCCAGGCCTATCTGCTCCTGGACCCGGAAAGGAAGGGCCTCGAAGGGTATTTCCGCGAGGGGAAGGGCTTCAGCCTGAAGCGCTACGCCGGCGGCCAGGTGCCCCTGCCCTGCCTGGACATGTCCTTGGACCTAGAAGCCATCTACTCGGCCCTGGACTAGGCCCAGGGCCTGGGTCCTCATATCCTCTCGGCGTCCGCCCAGAACCCCTCCAGGTCGTAGTACTCCCGGGCCTCGGGGGTCATGAGGTGGACCACCACCTCCCCGTAATCCAGGACCACCCAGCGGGGGCTCTGCCCCTCCGTGGGCCTGGGGCGAAGCCCCTCCTCCTCCAGCTTCTCCTGCACGTGGCGCTCCAGGGCCTGGAGATGGGGGGCGCTGGTGGCGCTGGCCAGGACGAAGTAGTCCAGGCTCTCGGACACCGCCCGGAGGTCCAGGGCCACCACGTTTTCCGCTTTCTTTTCCCAAAGGAGATCCTTGATCCTCGCTACCAGCTCCACTGCCTCTTGCTTACGCAAATCTAGCCCTTCGTGCTGACCGAGGGTCTTTACCATCTAGCCCTATTGTACCAGGTCCCGCCCGAGCTCCACCACCACCCCAAAAACCGGCCGGTGGGGGACCAGAAGGGGTAGGTGGAAGAGCTCCGCATAGTAGGCCCCGGCCTCGAGGTCCTGGGTGTAGACCGCGCTCTGCGCCACCTCCGCCTCCTCCACCTGGGCCTCGATTCCCTCCCGGGCAAGAAGGGCCTGGCCCCAAAGGATAAGGCTCCTTTCCCCCTTTAGGCGCACGGGCACTTGGGGCGGGGAGGAAGGCGGGGCCATCCCCAGGAAGGGGGCCAGGACCTGGGCCCGGGCTTCCTCGTCCACCAGGAGGAAGGTCCCCTCGCCATCCCGGGTGGGCAGGGTGGAAAGGGTAAGCCGCAAGCCCTGGACCCCGGGCAGATAGGCCAGAACCTCCTCCAGGGAAAGGTCGGTGTCCAGCTCCCGCCAGGCCTCCCTTAGGGCCAGGGCCAAGGCCGGCCAGGTGCGGGGGTCCTGGGCCTTCTTGAGCACCTGGGAGACCACCCCCTTGATGCGGTCCAACCGGGCGTAATCCCCTAGGGCGTCGTGGCGGAAGCGCATGTACTTCACCGCCTCCTCCCCGTTTAGGTGAAGCCTTCCCGCGGGGAAGTCGATGAAAAGCCTCGCCGCCCGGTCGGTGTAGCGCATGGGGCGCTCCAGGTAGACCTCCACCCCCCCCACGGCGTCCACCACCCGGGCCACGCTTTCCAGGGTGAGGATGAGGTGCCTCTCCGCCACCAGGCCCGTGGCCTCCGCCACCGCCCGCTTCAAAAGCTCCGCCCCGCCCCGGGCGTAGGCGGCGTTGATCTTGCCCCCCACCACCGGGCTATAGAGGTCCCGGGGGATGGCCAAGGCCCTGGCCTCCCCTCCCCTTAGGCGCACGTAGAAGATGGTGTCCGTGCGGCTTCCCGGTCCGCATGGGGTGTGGTAGCCGCAGTACTCGATGTCCCGGGCCGCCACCACCACCCCCATCTCGGGCAAGGCCCCCGCCCTCCTGGGCCGTATTCCTTCCTCCTCCCCCGGCCGCGGCCAGGAGAGCACCCCCCCGAGGGCGAAAAGGGCCAGGGAAAGGAGGAGGAGGGAAAGCCTAGGGCGCATCCTGCAAGCGGCGGTACACGGCCAGGGTCTTAGGGTGCAGGGGGACGCCCTTGGCGGTGAGGTAGGCCACCTTGTTCCCCACCGCCAGGCGGTAGGCCTCGAGGAGCCTCCCCGAAAGGGCGAGCTCCCGGATCTCCCCGTTCACCCCCCGGCCTGGCTCGGAGATGTCGGCGATGTAGAGGGCCATGCCCAGGCCGTTTTGGGGGTCCACCCCGTACACGTGCCCCTCCACCGCCTCCAGAACCTCCTCGTCCTCTACCCCCCAGGCCTCGGCCAGAACCCGGGCCGCCCGGCCGTGGAGGGAAAGGGGATGGGCCCTTTCCACCTCGTTCTCCGGGGGGGCCAGCCTAAGGAGCTCCTCCTCCCCCAGGTCCCGGGCGGCGTCGTGGAGAAGCCCCGCCAGGTAAGCCCGCTCCCCGTCCAGGCCGTTTTTAAGGGCGATCTCCCGGGCCAGGGCCGCCACCCTCTGGATGTGCGCCCACCTTTCCGGCCGGACCAGGGCCTTTACCCTCTCCTCCAGCTCAGCGGTAGAAACCGTGCTTTTCAAGGTACACCTCCACGGGCCTGGGCACCCAGAAGCGGATGCTCTCTCCTTCCCGGATCCGCCTCCGGATCTCCGTGCTGGATATCCCCACCTCGGGCACCAGCAAAGGCACCACGGGCACCGGCATCCCCTCCAAGGGGTAGCCGGGCCGGGCCACGGCCACCAAGGTGGCCAGCTCGTGAAGCCGGTGCCCTTCCTTCCAGGTGAGGACATCCCGGTAGGCATCGGCCCCGGTGATGAAGAAGAGCTCGTCCTCCGGGAAAAGCCTCCTGGCCTCCCTTAGGGTGTCCACGGTGTAGCTTGGGCCCGGCCGGTCCAGCTCCAGCCTCGAGGCCAAGAACCCCTTCTCCTCCGCCGTGGCCAGGAGGACCATCTCGTAGCGGGCCTCCGCCGGGGCCACCGGGGTCTTGTGGGGGGGGCGGGCCGCCACCACGAAGAGGACCAGGTCCAGCCCCAAGGCCGCCCGGGCCTCCGCCGCCGCCAAAAGGTGCCCCAGGTGGATGGGATCGAAGCTCCCGCCGAAAAGGCCTATGCGCAAGGTTCAACCTCCGTGGTCAAGCCGCCTTTATCCCGGGATGTACTCAAACTCCCGCCCCGCAATCCGCACGATATCCCCCGCCCGCACCCCCTTGGCCTTGAGGGCCGCCTCCACCCCCTGGCGCCGGAAGACCTCCTGCAGGTAGCCCGCCGCCTCGGAGAGATCCCCCTTGAGCCGGCTCAGGTACCGCTCCAAGGCAGGGGAGCGCACCTCGTACACTCCTTCCTCCACAGGCACCACCTCCACCCCTGCCTCCACGAGAGCCCTGGGGGCTGGCCTGGGAAGCTCGGGGGCCGGGGTAGCCTTCACCAGGCTGAGGAGGGCTTCCTTCAACGCCGCCAAACCCTCCCCCGTGAGGGCGCTCACCGGGAGGACGGGAAGCCCCTCCTGGGCCAGCTCCGCCACCCTCTCCTCCACCTCCTTGGGGGTGAGGAGGTCCACCTTGTTCAAGGCGATGAGGCTAGGCCGCCTGAGGAGAGCGGGGTCGTAGGCCTCTATTTCCTTGCGCAGGGTGCGGAAGGTCTTCAAGGGCTCCTCGGCGGCGTCCAGAACGTAGAGCAACACCCGGGTGCGGGCGATGTGGCGCAGGAACTCCAGGCCCAGGCCCTTCCCCTGGCTTGCCCCCTCGATGATCCCGGGAATGTCCGCCAGGGTGAAGCGCTCCCCCTCCTCTTCCCCCACCTCCACCACCCCCAGGTGGGGGGAGAGGGTGGTGAAGGGGTAGGGGGCGATCTTGGGATGGGCCCGGGTGGTGGCGGCGAGCAGGCTGGACTTGCCGGCGTTGGGGTAGCCCACCAAACCCACATCGGCGATGAGCATGAGCTCGAGGCGAAGCCTCCTCCTCTCCCCCTCCTCCCCCGCCTCGGCGAACCGGGGAGCCTGGCGGGTAGGGGTGACGAAGTGCATGTTCCCCCGGCCTCCCTCCCCTCCCCTGGCCACCAGGAGGACCTGGCCCTCCTCCGTGAGGTCCCCGAGAAGCTCCCCGCTATCCACATCGAAGACCCGGGTTCCCCGGGGCACCTCTATGTAAAGGTCCTGCCCGGCCCGACCGTGCTGGCCGCTTCCCTTGCCGTGCTCCCCGTCCTCCGCCTTGTAGGTGCGCTTGGAAAGCTCCGAGAGGGAGTCCACGCTTCCCCTGGCCCGCAGGTACACGCTCCCTCCCCGTCCCCCATCCCCCCCGTCGGGCCCTCCCTTGGGCACAAACTTCTCCCGGCGGAAGGAAATGGCACCGTCGCCCCCCTTACCGGCGGCGACGGTGATGGTCAGGACATCCCGGAACATCCAAGCCGTCCCTTGGGTCTACGCCAAGGGACGCACGTGCACGTAGCGGCCCAGCCGCCCCTTATCCTGGAACTCCACCACCCCGTCCACCAGGGCGAAGAGGGTGAAGTCCCGGCCCATGCCCACGTTCTTGCCGGGTTTGAACTGGGTGCCCCGCTGGCGGACCAGGATGTTCCCGGCCCTCACCACCTGGCCCCCATACCGCTTCACCCCAAGGCGCTTGGCCTGGGAGTCCCGGCCGTTTTTAGTGGAACCCAAACCCTTTTTATGTGCCATGGCTCACCCCTGAATCTCCTTGATGAGGATCTCCGTGTAGGGCTGGCGGTGCCCCTTCTTCCTGCGGTACTGCACCTTGGCCTTGAAGCGGGAGATGGTGATCTTCCTGCCCTTGCCGTGAGCGAGCACCTCGGCCACCACCTTGGCCCCTTCCACGAAGGGAGCCCCCACCACCGTCTTCTCCCCGGAAAGGAGAAGGACGGGAAGCTCCACCTGGCTCCCGGGCTCGGCCTTTAGCTTCTCCACCCTAAGCTTCAGCCCGGGCTCCACCCGGTATTGCTTGCCACCGGTCTTGACGATCGCGAACATGGCTTCCCCTTCCCAAAAGCCCCCGAAGGGGCTACCGGCTTTCTACTATACCCAACTCGGCCCACTCCTTCAATAGAGCCTCAAGAAGACGGGTGGCCTCTCAGGCCTTGAACCCATGCCTGTGCCCGCGCCTCCCTTTCCGCCACCTCTCCCGGGTAGGCGACCTTTACCTTGAGCCGACCGAAGAGGTTCTCCAAGGGAACCTCTTGCCTGGGCCGGAGGAAGACTTGCCCGCCTCGGATCACAAACTCCACCTCATCCCCCGGCTTTACTTCTAATATGAAATCCTCCCGATCCATTCCCTCAGCATCCCCCCGGCCACCAGTGAAAAAGAGTGTGGCTCCGAATAAGCTCCGGCTGGGTCTG
>NZ_AUIW01000016.1 GCF_000423905.1 Thermus antranikianii DSM 12462
GCTTGCGGGGGTAGTAGCCGTTCCTGCGGCCTCCGTGCACCTGCAAGAAGGCCGTCCGGTCCAACTCCAGAACCGTCTGCAAAACCTCGGCCACCTCTCCCGCACCGCTTCCCTCAGCAAGATTCGCAAGGTATCCTGGTCCACGGGGCACCTCCTCGTGCTAAGGTGTGCCCCCCTATTAAACACGGACCCTTACACATAAATCCTTACACGACCGGAAGAGACCGGCTGTGAAGAAGGCGATACCAAGAAGCAAAGAACATTTTGTACCGCAATGGCCAGCCAGTATACCAGCCAACACCCCTCCAACAACGGATGCGGCGTTGAGAATCAGGAGCCACAATCCTACCAGGCGAGCATCCAGGCCTACCTCGTAGGCATAGGCCCCCGCCCATAGGCTCTGCACGGCGAAGAACCCACCAATGTAGGCAAACGCCACCAAGCTCAGGGAAACCAAGCCCCAGCTAGCCACTCCTGGAGAGTCCTCCTTATCGACGGATAGGGGGATAAAACCCCTTAGGACACCCCCGGGAACCACGCCAGGCCGGTTCTTCGCTGACGGTGGATCCCGGGGAACCGTGCATAGCCCCACAAAGGCCAGGACAAAGGCGAGTAAGGCCAACAGCAGAAAAGCTCCCTGCCAGCCCACGCCTTCGGTTACGTAAGCCATAGGCGAGGTAGCCAGAAGCCCGCCCAAGCCTCCCAGGGCCACGGTAAACCCGCTTAAAGCGCCCATATGAGCGGGAATGTGCAACTGGTAAGCCCTCACGGCACCCACCAACGCCAAGGCCACACCGGCCCCCATGAGGGCGCGTCCAATCAGCAGAAGGGCAAACCCTAGGCCCAGGGCAAAGAGAAGGGAACCAAGACCCGCAACAAACAGGAGGGGGAAAAGCACCCTGCGTGGACCGTACCTGTCCAAGAGCCAACCCAAGGGAAGTTGGGCCAGGGCAAAGGCCAGGTAAAAGGAGGCCGTTAGACTTCCTAGAGCTGCCGGGGAGAGCCCGAGGTCCCCAGCCAATGGGCCCGCCAAAACAGCATTGGCAGAACGCAGTAGGTACGAAAGGGCATAGCCCAGGGCATAAGGCAGTAGCCGGAAGGCTAACCGCCCCATAGGACGCGCCGCAAGAAGGGCCAGTAGGCCAGCAGGAGGAGGCCCACCGCCGAGGCCAGGACGAAAGGCCAGATCTCCCGCCAGATCTTCTCGATGGGCAATCCGCTAATCCGGGCGCTCACGAAGAGGTTCACCGCCACCGGTGGGGTGATCTGCCCGATGGCCATGTTTACGGTCATGACGATGCCCATCCACACCGGATCCCAACCCATGTGGAGCATAACCGGAAGCAGGATGGGCAGGGTCAGGTAGTAGATGCTCACAGCATCCAAAAGCATCCCCAGCACCAACCAGAAGAGGTTGAGGACGAGCATCAGGACCAGGGGATTTCCAGACCACTCCAGAAGGACCTGGGAAGCCCTTCCCACCAGGCCCACGGTGTCCGCAGCCCAGGCGAAGATCCCCGCCCAGGCCACGATGGCCATGACCACAGCGCTGGATACTCCCGCCTCCACCAGGAGAGGAACGAGATGGGCGGGGCGCAGGGTCCGGTAGACGAAGAAGCCCACAAATAGCCCCCAAAACACCCCCACGGCGGCCGCCTCCGTGGGGGTGAAGACCCCGCCGTAGATGCCCCCCAGGATGACCAGTGGGGTCAGGAGCCCGGGCACCGCCTCGAGGAAGAGGTGGAACCGGGGCACCCCCACCTCCACCGCTTCCCCCCAGCCCCGGGCCCGGACCACCAGAACCGCAGCCAGGCCCAGGAGCCCCCCTATGAGGATTCCCGGAAGGATCCCCGCCCAAAACTGCTGGGCCACCGAGGTGCTGGCCAGGGTAGCGTAGACGATCAGGGCGATGGAAGGAGGGATGATGATGGAGAGCTCCGCCGAGGCGGCCACCAAGCCAGCGGCGAACCCCGGGGCATACCCTTGGCGCACCATCATGGGGATGAGAATCCCTCCCAAAGCGGCCACGGTGGCGGGGCCCGAACCGGACACGGCACCCCAGAACATCCCGGCCAGAACCGTGGTTATCGCCGCCCCCGCCCGCCATCCCCCCATGAGGGCCAGCAGAAGGCGCACGATCCTCTCGGCGATGCCGGCCCGGTCCATCACCGCCCCAGCCAGGATGAAGAAGGGGATGGCCAGTAGGGGAAACTTGGCAATGCCCGCCTGGAAGTTGAAGGAAACCACCTGAAGCCCAAGCCCCCCGGCAG
The DNA here is from genome assembly GCF_000423905.1 of Thermus antranikianii DSM 12462. NCBI lineage: Bacteria > Thermotogati > Deinococcota > Deinococci > Thermales > Thermaceae > Thermus > Thermus antranikianii. The sequence continues at coordinate 2,271 of NZ_AUIW01000016.1, forward strand.
CGATCACGCAAACAGCGCTGGCCCCCAAAGCAGCGGCCACGGGAACGCGCAACAGGAGGAGGGCAAGGAAGAGCCCTATGAGGAGGACCCCAAGCCCCATCCGCCTACCCCCGAAGGCTCCGCCACACCCCTTCTAAGGCGCGAAAGGCCACCCAGAGGGCCAGGAAGGGGGTGGGCAGGGTGTAGACCGCATTGGGCAGGCCCAGGGAGGGGGAGGTGGTCCTGAGGAAGAGGTCGTCCTGGGCCTGCCTCCAGGCCAGTAGGGCCAAGAGCAGGAAGAGGAAGCCAAACACCGCAAAGCCCAGGGCAACAAAACCCCGGCGCCAGGGCCCTGGAAGAACCTCAGTCAGGGCCACAAAGCGGATGTGGGCACCCTCCTGGCCCTCGCGCAAACCGATGGCTACGCCCAGCAGGGTGGCCCAGACAAAGGCGTTCACCAGGAGTTCCTCCGTGAAGGCCAGGGGATAGCGCAGGAAGTAGCGGGTAAGCACGTTGGCGAAGGCCAAGGTGACCATGCCGCCCAGGAGCAGGGCTAAGAGGGTTTCCTCTACCTTGCGCAGCATCACTTGGCCCGCTTCTTGTCCGCCTCCGCCTGGACGATCAGGGTCCCCCCAATCTCCCCCATCCACCGCTGGACCACACCCGACACCCGCTCCCGGAAGCGGCCGATCTCCAGGGGCGTCAGGACCGTGACCTGCACGCCGTGGGACCGGAGATAGGCCAGCGGATCGGCGATCTCCACCTTCACCCCCTGGGAGGAAAGGTAGCGGAGGGCGGTGCCGTCGTCCATTCCCGCGCGGGCCAGGGCCTTCTGGTAACGGGCCGCCTCGAGGGCAGCCTCCTGGATGGCCTTCTGCACATCGCTGGGGAAGGTGCGCCAGGTCTGGGCGCTGGCGGCGAAGATCAGGGGATCGATCACGTAGTTCCACACCGTGAGGTAACGCTGTCCAAGCTCCCAGAGCTTATAGGGAATGATCACCCCCACGATGGGGTTCTCCTGGCCCTCGATGACCCCCTGTTGCAGGGCGGTCAGCACCTCCGCCCAGCTCATGGAGGTGGGGTTAGCCCCAAGGGCACGGAAGGTATCGATGAAGATGGGGGCCCCCACCACCCGGATCTTCAGCCCCTGGAGGTCCTCCGGGGTGCGGACGGGCCGCTTGGAATTGGTGAGCTGGCGATACCCGTTTTCTCCCCAGGCTAAGGGTTCCACCCCCAACTGCCTTAGCCGTTGGAAAATGGCCTTACCTGCTTGACCCTCCTCCACCGCATCCAGCTCCCTATAGCTGGGGAAGAAAAAGGGCAGGTTGAAGAGGTTCAGCTCCTTCACCTGGGGAGACCAGTTGATGGTGGAGCCGATGGCGAAATCGGCCACGCCAGTGCGCAAAAGCTGGAACTCGTTGGTCTGCTGTCCGGCAAAGAGCTGGCCCGAGAAGTAGACCTTGATGTTGACCCGGCCCCCCGTCTTCTCCTTGACCAGATCGGCGAACCTCTGGGCCCCCATGCCCCAGGCGGTGTTGGGAGCCACCACCACGGAGAGCTTGTACTCGCTCTTGAACTGGGCGAGAGCGAGTCCCAAGAGCACCAGGATGCCGGCCAAGATCCTCTTCATCTCACACCTCCTCGTAGTACCCCAGAATTGCGCCCACGGGGTAGGTTCTGCCTACCTCCGCCAAGGCCTCCCTCAAGACGCCATCCGCCTCGGCCTCCACCTCCACCAAGGCCTTGTCGCTTTCCACCTGAAAGAGGGGTTCCCCACGGCGAAACCGCTCACCCACCTCCTTGAGGAAACCCTGGAAGGTTCCCTCCTGCATGGTGAGGCCGAGCTGGGGCATCAGGATGGGTTTTAGCGCCACGCCAACACCTCCTTTGCCGCTTTGAGGATGTCCTCCACCTGGGGAAGAACCCGGCGCTCCAACGGAGGGCTAAAGGGAATGGGCACATGGGCCGCCCCCACCCGCGCCACGGGGGCCTTGAGCTTTCCCCAAAGCCTCTCCTCCAAGGTGGCGGCGATCTCGGTACCCGGACCCAGGAAGCGCCACCCCTCGTGGGCCACCACCGCCCTGCCCGTCCTTTCCACGGAGGCCAGCAGGGTATCCCAGTCCAGGGGATAGAGGGTCTTAAGGTCCACCACCTCCGCCTGCACGCCCTCCCCGGCCAGGAGTTCGGCAGCTTCCAGAGCCTTGTGCAGGGTCAGGGAGTAGCTGATGAGGGTGAGGTCCGTCCCCGGACGCACCACCTCCGCCCGGCCCAAGGGGACCAAGTACTCCTCCTCGGGGACAGGCCCTTTTCGCGGATAAAGGGCCTTGTGCTCAAGATAGAGCACGGGGTCCTCAGACCGAATAGCGCTTTTTAATAGACCCTTGGCATCCTTGGGGGTAGCGGGGGCCACCACCTTGAAGCCCGGCAGGTGGAGGAAAAGGGTCTCGAGGCTCTTGGAATGATGGGCGCCAGCGGAACGGATGGCCCCATCCGGGGCCCGGATCACCAGGGGAACCCGGAGCTTGCCCCCGGACATGTAGCGGATGCTGGCCGCCTGGTTGGCCAGCTCATCCATGGCCAGAAGAAGGAAGTCCGCGAAGTGGATGTCCAAGACGGGACGGGCACCCACCAGCGCCGCCCCCAAGGCCGCCCCCACCAGGGTGGGCTCGCTGATCGGGGTATCCCGAACCCTTTCCAGGCCGAACCGCTCCGGCAACCCTTTGAACTGCCCGAAAATGCCCCCCTGCTTGGCGATGTCTTCCCCCATAAGAAAGACCCGAGGATCCCGGGCCATCTCCTCCTCCATGGCCTCCCGGGTGGCCTCGGCAAAGGTGATCTCCCTCATCCCTCCCCCCACGGGTAGTCGCCCACCGGCTCGGCGAATAGGTCTGTCAGGGCTTCCTCCGGATCTGGCCACGAGCTGCGCTCCGCAAAGGCCACCGCCTCCTCCAGAAGCTCCTCCTCTTCCCTTTCCAGGTCCTCGAGTTCTTTCTGGGCAACGCCTGAGGCCAGGAGCTTACCCCGGGCGATGGCCAAGGGATCCCTCCTTCGGGCTTCCTCCACCTCCTGGCGGCTCCGGTACCGCTCGGGATCACCCACATAATGCCCCTTAAAACGATAGGTGTGCACCTCCAGGAAGGCTGGCCCCCGGCCCATGCGAATGCCGGAGAGGAGTTCGGCCGTAGCCCCATAGACCTCCTCCACGTCGGTACCATCCGCTTCCAGATACGGCACCCCATAGGCGGCGACCAGGGCGGGAACACGGAAAGCATGGCTCTCCTCAAAACCGGTGGTGGAAGCATACCGGTTGTTTTCCAGAACAAAGAGCACGGGAAGCCTCCACAGGGCCGCCAGGTTCAGCCCCTCGTGGAGCACCCCGCGGCCCAAGGCCCCATCCCCGAAGAAGCAGAAGACCACCCCCTCCCGCCCCAAAACCCGGAGCCCCAGCCCGGCACCCACGGCGATGGGGATACCGCCAGCCACGATGCCGTTGGCCCCCAGCATCCCCCGGTCGGCGTCAAAGAGGTGCATGCTCCCCCCCTTTCCCCGGCAGATCCCCGTCTTACGGCCGAAGAGCTCCGCCATCATGGCCCTCGGTTCGACCCCCACCGCCAGGGCGTGGCCGTGACCCCGGTGCGTGCTGGTGAGGTAGTCCCCCGGACGGTAGTGGGCCAAGACTCCTGCCGCCACGGCTTCCTGCCCGATATAGAGGTGGACAAAGCCAGGGATCTTTCCCGCAAGAAAGAGGCGCTCCACCCGCTCCTCGAAGCGGCGGATCCGGTACATGAGCCGGTAGAGGTCAAGGAGCCCCATGAACCTCCTCCCCCGTCACCATTTGCCTGAGATCCTCCCGTCCCGTCCACAGGGCGGTGAGCTTGTCCACCCCGTACGCAAGGGTCATCTCCGCCAGAACCACATCGTGGCGCACATATTCCTCCGCCACGAGCACAAGGGCAGGATCCCGCGTACGAACGGCCCAGCTATCTCCCTGGCTACTGAGGTTGCCCACCACCACTTCTTGATGATCCCGAACAACCACGAAAAGTCGGGCACGAAGCCTGCCTTCCACTACTTTGGGATCGACGAAGTGATGGTAGTAAACCTTTCCCAGTCTGGGATCAGCCCGATCCCCAAAAAGCACGAGGCGGATCCGCACACCTCGCTCTCGAGCGTTCAACAAGGCGTCGTGAAGAGCATCCAACTGCTCCTGCCACAAGGACAGGGTAAGGGCCCCCTGGGCCTGCTCCACCAAGGACAGGGCCTCGGTCAGGGTCCTATCTGGCCCGCGAACCCGCCAGATGGCCTCTGCAGGCCGCTCTGGAGTCAGCCGGGACAAGCTCTCCTTAGCACGGGAAAGCTTGCCCATCACATCCCGCTGTAGGCGGGAAAGTAGCTCTTCCGGCGGAACGGCTCCGTAGAAAACGCCCTCCTTATCCTCGATCCGGTATGCAGCTCCCCTTGTCACGAGGCGCTCCAGGGCCTGATAGACCATCGAGCGGGGCACGCCGCTTGCCTTGGCCACCTCATATCCCTTCTGCCTACCCCCACGCAACAGGGCCAGATAAGCCCTGGCTTCATACTGGCTGAAACCGAGAGCCTGTAAATCCCTAAGGGCGATGGCAGCGGGATCCATCATATACGGGCGTAGTTAGCCTCCTGACGTCTTTAGGCATAGGCTATCACCCACCCCGCCCCATGTCAAGCTGGCAGCGCGCGGCCCAAAACTTGCTTCAAACAGGGCGCTGCTAAGCGGAATCTTCCCATTGGCAGAGAAAACTAGCCTTCCCACTTTTCGGGAATGGAAACGCTTTTTGGGAAACAATCGCTTCCGGCGCATGGCGGTTTGGGGAGGATAACCCGTAACGCCAAAAGGGTCAGAGGCCCCCTCTTGCAAGCGCTTTCACCCCATGGTATAGTGACGGACAAGACACCATGGTGCGCAGTCGCCCAACCATTGAGGAGGTCGCCCGCCGCGCTGGGGTCTCGCCGGCCACCGTTTCCAGGGTGCTGAACGGCACAGCAAGGGTTTCCCGGGATAAGGTCCGGGCCGTCCTCGAGGCCGTGGAGGCGCTAGGCTACACTCCAAGCCCCCAGGCCCAGAGCCTAGCCAAGGGCCGCTCCTACGCGGTGGGAATCATCCTACCCGACTTCTCCAGCGCCTTTTACGGGCCCATCCTCGAGGCCATCACCCTGGAGCTGGAGTCCACCCCTTTCCGTCCCATCGCCGTACCCGGCCATTGGAGCCTGGTGCGGGAACTCGAGGCCCTGGACTTCCTCAAAGGGCACCGGGTGGAAGCCCTCCTACTTTTGGGAACTTCTTTGGAAAGCTCGGCCCTCAAGAACTTGGATATGCCCGTACTGGCCTTCGGACAACCCCTGGAGGGACCCAGGGTATGGTCCTTAGTGCTGGACAATCGCCAAGCGGCCTACCGTGCCACCCGCTACCTCCTCGACAAGGGGCACCGGAAGATTGCCCACATTTCCAGCCACCGGGGAGGCATGGACATTCGCGAGCGGCTTCTTGGCTACCGCAAGGCCATGCGGGAAGCCGGCCTCGAGGTTCGGGTGGTCTACGGCAACCTTCAGGAAGACGGCGGATACAGGGCCACCCAGGAGCTTTTAAGCCGCTACCCCGACACCACGGCTATCTTTGCCGCAAACGACCAAACCGCCTTTGGGGCCAGGCTCTACCTCTTTGAACAGGGCGTGCGCGTACCCGAGGACATCTCCCTTGTGGGCTTCGACGACATTCCCTTGGCGGCTTATCACATTCCCCCCCTTACCACTGTCCGCCAGCCCGCAGGGGAGGTGGGCCATGCCCTTATAGAAGCCCTAAAAAACCTTCTTGAAGGAAAGGAGCCCCAATTCCCTTTCATCGCCTTGGACCTCGTGGAGCGGGCTTCGGTAAAGGAGGTGGGAACCTGAGCTGAAAAAGGAAAGCGGGTTTCCGTAGGGCCCAAAGGCAACTAGGACTTCAGCCGCCCTTGAGGCAAGCGAAAGAGGAGGTTTGCGTATGCTTAAGAAAGCGCTTTCAACCCTTCTCTTCCTCCTGTCCGTTAGCTTTGGACAAAAGACCCTCGAGGTATGGATCATGCCCAACTCAGGCCAACCGGCAGAGGACTTCAAGGCCTTGGTAGCGCCATTTGAGCGGGCCAACAACGTGGAGGTTAAGGTTACGGTACTGGACTGGGGCGTGGCCTGGACCAGGATCACCGCCGCCGCCACGAGCGGGGTAGGCCCCGACATCACACAACTGGGCACCACATGGGTGGGAGCTATAAGCGCCATGGGTGTTCTAGAGCCTCTGGACGATGTGCTCCAAGCTCTTGGCGGTCAACAAGCCTATCTCCCCGCTGTCTGGAACACCACCCGCCTGGCCGGATCCCGCCAGGCCACCGCCATGCCGTGGTTTTCCGAGCTCAGGGCCTTTTACTATCGCACCGACGCCCTGCGATCCGCCGGAATCAATCCCGCCCAGATGTTCTCCAGCTGGCAAAACTTCGAGGCGGGTTTGGAGCGCCTGGCCCGCTCCTCCTTCACCGACCCCGAAACCAAGCAGCGCCTTTTCCCCTTTTGCACCGCGGGAAAGAACTCCTGGGATGTGCTCCATAACGCTGCTCCCTGGATATGGGGCGCCGGTGGAGATATCGTCAGACAGGTGGCTGGACGGTGGCAAAGCGCCTTGAACACCCCGGAGAGCCTGCAAGGCCTTTACTTCTTCCTCTCCCTAGCGCAGAAGGGCCTCATCCCCGCGGAAAGCCTGGAAAAGAACACCGCCCAGATTGAGGCCGACTTCCAAGCAGGCCGATGCGCCACCTTCGCCAGCGGTCCTTGGATGATCCAACGGGCTCAGGTACCCGAGGCCAAGGGAGGGTTCGCGGAACGGCCGGCCGCCAAGAACCTCGGCGTAGCCCCCTACCCTCCGGGTCCAAAGGGGCGTTACACCTTCTTTGGAGGCTCCAATCTGGCCATCTTCACCTTTTCCAAGAACAAGCCTCTGGCCAAGGAGCTTCTGAAGTACCTGGGTAGCCTCGAGGCCCAACTGGCCTACGCTAGGGCTACCGGAATGTTGCCTGCTTTGCGGGCCGCTTGGAACGCTCCGGAAATCCAGGGTAACCCCCTAATGCGCACCTTTATCCAGGCCGCCCAGTTCGGGCGCACCTACCCGAGCCTGGCGGGGTGGGGCGGGGTTGAGAACCTGGCCGTCCAGCACCTGGGCATGGCCTGGGACCTGGTGGCCCAGAAGAAGCTCACCCAGGAAGGGCTTAAGGACCTCATGGACAAGGCCTCCAACGCCATCAACGGGGCCCTGAGGTAGCAAAGGGAAGGGGGCAAAGCCCCCTTCCCTTATCCCCTAGACCATGGCTCACCTTTGGAAGAAACACGGTCTAGCCTACCTTTTCGTCGCCCCTGCCATTCTGGGCATGCTCCTCGTCCACTACGGGCCCATGCTTCAAGGCATCTATATGGGTTTCCTGGACCTCCGCCTGGAAACCCTGCGCCTCTACCTCTCCGCCCCTTTTGTAGGGTTCGCCAATTTCCAGGAGATTCTCTTCGACCCAAGCTCCACCTTCCGTACCGGCTTCGTCCACGCGGTACGCACCACCCTCCTTTACGCATTGGCCGTAAACACCTTGACCTTATCCCTTGGCCTCCTCATGGCCCACGTGCTCAACCGCCCCCTGGTGGTGCGGGGTCTACTCCGCACCCTTTTCCTCCTCCCCTGGGTAGTGCCCAGCTATGTGGTGGGATTGTTGTGGGGCTTCATGTGGCTTAAGAACGGCGTCATCAACACCCTCCTGGTGGAAATCCTTCGTCTCCTACCGGAAAAACCCCATTGGCTCATCGGACCCCTGACCTTCGTCGCCATCGTTCTGCCCACCGTCTGGCGGAGCTGGCCCTTCGTAATGGTCACCTACCTCGCGGCCCTCCAGAGCATTCCTCAGGAGCTTTACGAAGCAGCCCGGGTAGACGGGGCCACTCCCTGGCAGCGGTTCCGCTTTATCACCTGGCCCTACCTTCGCCCTGTAACGGCCATCCTCCTCCTCTACGGGCTCCTGGGCACCCTCTACAGTTTCAACATCGTCTACATGATGTTCGGCCACGGGGCTGGCTACCCCGGGGAATGGGGGGACCTTCTTATGACCAACCTCTTTCGCAACACCTTCGGCATGTGGAACTTCGGACTGGGCGCAGCGGCCAGCACCCTTTATATGCTCCTTACCTTGGCCCTCATCCTATTGTGGTATCGCGCTTTCCACGAGGACCTGAGAGCGAGGTGAACATGCGCGAGGAACGGTGGGTAACCTACGGCGCATGGGTGGTGCTCGTCCTGATCCTCACGCTGCAGCTTTTCCCTATCGCCTGGATGGTCAATACCTCCCTAATGACCCAGCTGGAGGCCGCCACAGGAAGCCTCCTACCCAAAACACCCCGATGGGAGAACTACTTGGACATCTGGAGGGTTCTGCCCTTCTTTCATTACCTGAAAAACTCCCTCCTCGTCTGCTCGCTCACCACCCTCTTCGCCTTGGGGATAGCTACCCTGGCGGGCTATGCCCTGGCTCGCTTTCGCTTCCCCGGAGCGGAACTCTTCGGGGGAAGCGTTCTCCTCACCCAGGTCATCCCGGGCATTCTCTTCCTCATTCCCATCTACATCATGTACATTGCCTTTCAAAACTGGGTCCGGCAGGCCCTTGGCCTCGAGATCCGCTTAGTCGGCACCTACCCGGGTCTTATCCTGACCTACACCGCCTTCTTTGTTCCCATTAGCATCTGGATCTTGAGGGGGTTCTTCGCTTCCATTCCCAAGGAACTGGAAGAAGCGGCCCTGGTGGACGGGGCTACCCCCTTTCAGGCCTTCCGCCAAGTCATCCTTCCCCTGGCCCTCCCCGGAATCGCTGCCACCGCAGTTTACATCTTCCTCACCGCTTGGGATGAGCTTCTCTTCGCGCAAATCCTCACCAACGAGGCCACCGCCACCATCCCCGTGGGCATTCGTAACTTCGTGGGCAACTACCAAAACCGTTACGACCTGGTCATGGCCGCTGCCACAGTGGCCACGCTCCCCGTGCTCGTTCTCTTCTTCTTGGTGCAGCGGTGGCTGATCCAAGGGCTAACCGCTGGGGCGGTGAAAGGATGAGGAAAGCCCCTGCGCACCCCTACCCTCGCCGCGCCCAGCCTCCCTTCCAACCGGAAATCCCCGGCTGGAACCTGGGTCCAACCCTCCCTCCCCAAACCCAACCCCACCCCGTGCCCAGGTCCCAGGCGGGGAAGGGCTTCCTGCTCACCTCAAACTAAAAGGAGGTTGACCGTGAACGCGAACTCCTTCTTGTTTGGCGTGGCCACCAGCGCGTACCAGATCGAGGGCAGCACCAAAGAGGATGGGCGTGGGCCCTCCATATGGGACGCCTTTGCCCAGCGAAAGGGTACCATTCGTGACGGCAGTACGGGCGAACCCGCTTGTGACCACTACCGCCGCTGGCGGGAGGACCTTGCCCTAATGAAGGAACTGGGTATAGGGGCCTACCGCTTCTCGATAGCCTGGCCGAGGGTTCTCCCGGAAGGGAAGGGGCGAGTGAACCCCAAGGGCCTTGCCTTCTACGACCGGCTGGTGGATGGGCTCTTGGAAGCTGGGATTACCCCTTTTATCACCTTGTACCACTGGGATCTGCCCCTGGCCCTTGAGCAACGGGGAGGGTGGCGAAGCCGGGAAACCGCTTACGCCTTCGCCCAGTATGCGGAGCTCGTCGCAAGAAGCCTGGGAGACAGGGTCCCTTTCTTTGCCACCTTGAACGAACCCTGGTGCAGCGCTTTCCTGGGGCACTTTACCGGAGAACACGCTCCAGGTCTCCGCAACCTCGAGGCAGCCCTTCGAAGCGCCCACCACCTGCTCCTAGCGCATGGCCTCGCCGTGAAGGCCCTCCGCGCATCTGGGGCAAGGCAGGTGGGCATCGTCCTTAACTTTACCCATATAGAAGGAGAGGACAGGGAAGCCGTGGCACGGGCGGACGCTTACCATAATCGCTTTTTCCTGGATCCACTCCTGGGCCTCGGCTACCCCCAGGGGATCTTCTTGGCGGAGCATCCGATGCCTATCCAGCCGGGTGACATGGAAATCATTGCGGCACCCATCGACTTCCTCGGGGTGAACTACTACACCCGGGCCAGGGTGGCCCCAGGCGAGGGGCTATACCCTGTGCGCTATCTTCCCCCCAAGGAAGCCACCACCAGCATGGGTTGGGAGGTGTACCCCGAGGGTTTATACCTGCTCTTACGGCGCCTTTCGCAAACGACCCCCTGGCCCCTTTACGTTACCGAAAACGGCGCCGCCTACCCTGACCGCTGGCGGGGAGAAGAGGTGGTGGAAGATCCCGAACGGGTTGCCTACCTTCAAGCCCACCTCGAGGCCACCTTGAAGGCTAGAAGGGAAGGTGGGGATATCCGTGGGTACTTTGTCTGGAGCCTTCTCGACAATTTTGAATGGGCTCAAGGCTACACGCAACGCTTTGGCCTTTTCTATGTGGACTACCCAAGCCAGCGTCGCATACCCAAGCGAAGCGCCCTCTGGTACCAAAAACGCATCGCCGAGATCACCGCTGATCCCTGAAAACTCCCTGGGTTAAAGAGCCAAGCCCAGGGGGGTAAGCCCCCCTGGGCTTCCTTCAGGTTTCGGTCAGGTGCCAGCGTACCTCGAGGCCCGAAGCCCCGCCTGGGCTGCGGCAAGCCGGGCGATAAGCACCCTGAAGGGGCTCGCCGAGGTGTAATCCAGGAGGTCGGCCACAAAGGCCACGCTGCGGGCCTCGCCCCCATGTTCCCCGCAAAGCCCTACCTTAAGCCTGGGGTTAGCCCGCTTCCCTTCCTGCACCGCAAGCCGAAGAAGCCTTCCCACCCCCTTCTCGTCCAGGCGCTCCGTGGGGTCGAAGGGGAAAAGCCCTTCCTCCACGTACTGGGGCAGGAACTTCCCGGCATCGTCCCGGGAAAGACCAAAGGCCATCTGGGTGAGGTCGTTGGTGCCAAAGCTGAAAAAGTCCACCAAGGGAGCGATCTCCGAAGCCAGGAGGGCCGCCCTTGGAGTCTCGATCATGGTGCCGAAGGGGATGGGGCCGTACTCCCGGAAAAGCTCCTCCGCCAGGGCCTTGGCCCTTTCCACCTCCTTGGGATCCGCCACCAGGGGAACCATGACCTCCGGGCGGGGATCAAAACCCTCTTCCCTTAGCTCCTTGGCCGCCTCCAGGAGGGCCCGGAGCTGCATGCGGAAGATGCCCGGCCTGAGGAGCAAAAGCCGGATGCCCCGAAAGCCCAGCATGGGGTTCTGCTCCGCCAGGGCCTTGGCCCGCTCCCAAAGGGCCTTGGCCTCCTCGTCCCCGGCCTCCGCCTGCGCCTTCAGTTCCTCGAGGGAGGGCAGGAACTCGTGGAGGGGAGGATCCAGGAGGCGTACGGTCACCGGGAGGCCATCCATGGCCTTGAGGATGCCCTTGAAGTCCTCCTTTTGGAAGACGAAAAGCCGCTCCAAGGCCTCGGCTTCCTCCTCCGGGGTGCGGGCCAGGATCAATCGCCGAACCCAAGGCAGGCGTTCCTCCTGGAAAAACATGTGCTCGGTACGGCAAAGCCCGATCCCCTCGGCGCCGAAAGCCCGGGCCCTTTGGGCATCCAGGGGGGTATCGGCGTTGGCCCTGACCCCCAGGGAACGGTGAGGCTCCGCCCAGGAAAGAAGCTTATGCAAAAGCTCCTCCTCGGCCGCTTCAGCCAGGGGCACCGCTCCCAGGTAAACCTCCCCGGTGCTCCCGTCCAGGGTAAGCAGCTCCCCCTCCCGGATCTCCAGGCCGTCCACCCAGGCCCGACCTTCCTCGGGAACCACCCTCAAGGCTTCCGCCCCCACCACCGCCGGCACCCCCAGGCCCCGGGCCACCACCGCCGCATGGGAGGTCAAGCCCCCCCGGGCGGTGAGGATTCCCTTGGAAAGGTACATGCCGGTGATGTCCTCGGGGGTGGTTTCCGGGCGCACCAGGATGGTGGGAAGCCCTTGAGCGGCGTAGCGCTCCGCCGCCTCGTTGCTGAAGACCGCATGGCCGAACGCCGCCCCTGGGCTTGCGGGAAGGCCCCGCAGAATGGGCTTGGGAGCCTTCTCCCGGTCCACGGTGGGCTTGAGGAGGCCGGGCAGGGCGTTGGCCTCCACCCGGAGCACGGCCTCCTCCTTGCTGATCAGGCCCTCCTCCGCCATCTCCACGGCGATGCGCACCGCGGCCTGGGCCGTGCGCTTGCCGGAGCGGGTTTGGAGCAGGTAGAGCCTCCCCCGTTCCACGGTGAACTCAAAATCCTGCATGTCGCGGAAGTGGCGCTCCAAGAGGTGGGCCACCCGCTCGATCTCCCTATAGAGCTCGGGGGCGTACTCCTTGAGGCGGGAAAGGGGCTCGGGGGTGCGGATACCCGCCACCACATCCTCACCCTGGGCGTTCCGGAGATATTCCCCGTAGAGGCCCTTCTCCCCGGTGGCGGGGTTACGGGTAAAGCCTACCCCGGTCCCCGAGTCCTCCCCGAGGTTCCCGTAGACCATGGCCTGGACCACCACCGCCGTGCCCAGGTCCTCCGGAATGCCGTAGATGCGGCGGTAGGTTTTGGCCCGGGGATTCAGCCAGCTGCGGAAGACCGCCTCGATGGCCCCTTGCAGCTGAAGCCAGGGGTCCATGGGGAAGGGCGTACCCCGCTCTTGCAGGTGGCGCAGGTATTGGAAGGAAAGCGCCTCGAGGTCCTCGGGGGAAAGCTCCGTGTCGCTTTGCACACCCCGCTTCTCCTTCAAGGCAGAGAGCATGCCCTCAAAGACCTCCGCCCTCTCCCCCAAGACCACCTCCCCGTACATGGAAAGGAGCCTTCTGAAGGCATCCCAAGCGAAGCGGGGATTCCCCGTAGCCCGGGCCAGGCTTTCTACTCCTTCCAAGGAGAGGCCCAGGTTGAGGATGGTGTCCATCATCCCGGGCATGGACACCGGGGCCCCGCTCCGCACAGAAACCAAAAGGGGAGGGGTGCTCCCCTCCCCTTTGCCGAAGCGCTTGCCTACTAGGCCCTCGAGGGCCGCCAGCTTGGCCCGGACCTCCTCCCACAGGCCCGGCACCGCCCCCTCCTTGAGGAAGCGGCGGCAAGCCTCCGTGGTGATAATGAGGGCCGGGGGGACGGGAAGCCCCGCCTGGGCCATCTCCACCAGCCCAAACCCCTTGCCACCCAAGAGGTCCCGGGAAAGGCCCCGGGCTTCGGAAAGGAGATACACCTGCGTGCGCGTACCCACGCCCCTAGTTTCCCCCGGGGCATGGAAACGTGGAAAGGTGTAAGGCCCGGAGGTCTACACCGCTTCGTGCCCTACCCACCCTGGCCCGGTTATGGGTAGGCTTTTCCCGTGGACTCGAGGCTCGTGGCCCTCCTCTTCGGCGTACTCCTCGGAACGGTGAGCGAAAGCAGCCTGGCCCCCGCCCTCCCCCTCCTGTCCCGGATCTACGGGGTAGGTCCGGATACCGCCCAGCAGGCGGTTTCCGCTGGGCTTTTGGGAGCGGCCTTGGCCTATTTGCCCGTGGCCTGGCTGGCCCGCCACCTGGGTGCCGCGCGGCTTTTCCGCCTGGGCCTGATCCTGCACGCCGCCTTGGCCTTGGCCCTAGCCCTGGCCTCGAGCCTTCCCTACCTCATCCTCCTCCGCCTGGCCCAGGGAGTGGCCACCGCCATGGTGGTGGGCCTGGTGCCCGGCCTGGCCACCAGCGCCTTTCCCCAGGCCCGGGGTTACGCCATGGGCATGGTGGCCAGCACCGTGGCCACCGGCACCCTCTTGGGCCCTGCCCTTGGGGGCTTGGCCGCCACCTGGGGCCTTTCCTATGTCTTTCTCCTCCCCCTTCCCGTGGGGCTTCTGGCCCTCTTCCTCTCGGGCAATCTTCCGGAACTTCCCAGGCAGGAAGGCTCTCTAAGGCGCTTGCTCAAGGCCTCTGGGTTCCTTCAGGCCCTCGCGGCCACCTCCTTGTACTTCCTCCACACCCTGGGCACCACCGTGGCCTTGGCCTTCCACCTGGGGGCAGAGGGGTTCTCCCCCAGCGCCATCGGCACCCTTCTCCTCCTCAATCCCTTGCAACTTCTCCTCCTGGGTGCCTGGGCCGGCCGCACCGCGGACCGCCTGGGGTATAACCGCATGGCCCTCCTTGGGGCCTACCTCCTGGTGGCCGCGGGCGTGGGCTTCGCCCTCTTGGCCCTTTGGCACCCCCTCTGGGGCTCGGCCCTGGGGCTCCTCCTCCTGGGGATAGGACGGGCCCTTTTTCAAGCGGCCAACAACGCCCTGGTGCTCTCCCTGGCACCTGGGGGCCTCGAGGGGCTGGCCTCGGGTGCCCTGTCCGTGGCCCGGGCCCTGGGCCAAGCCCTGGGAAGCGCCCTGGCCGGGGGTTCCCTAGCCTTCTTCTACGCCGTCCTTCCCAACCACCGCCTGGCCTTCGCCGCCACCCTCTTGCTCCTCACAGGCCTCATGGGCCTTTCCGCCTGGCTGGTGCGGGCCAGGGGTTAAGGGCCAGGCCACACTCCGGAGGAGCAAAAGGAGCGTAGCATGTAGCCATGCTGGACGATGCGCTGAGGCCCATCCACGGTGGGCCCGATGGGGGTCCTGAGCCCCTCTACGACTTCTCCACCAACGCCAACGCCCTAGGGCCCAACCCGGTGATCCTGGAGTACCTCAGGCAGGCCGATCCAAGCCGCTACCCGGACCCCCTCTACCATAGAACCCACCGCCTTTTGGCCGAGGCCCACGGGGTTCCGGAAAGCCATGTGGCCGTGGGCACGGGCACCAGCGAACTCATCCACCGCCTGGCCCGCTGGAACCCCCTCAGGGGCCCCATCCTCCTCCTTAAGCCCACCTTCAGCGAGTACGCCAGGGCTGCGCGGGCCCTGGATCTGCCCCTTTTTGAAGCGGGAAGCCCGGAGGAGTTCCTGAGGCTTCTACCCCGAAGCTCCTTGGCCTTCCTCTGCGTGCCCAACAACCCCACGGGGGAGGTGTACCCCTTCCTGGAGGAGGCCGCACAACGGGCCGGGGGGGCCTTGGTGTTGGATTTGGCCTACTACCCCCTTATGGAAAAGCCCTTTCCCCTGCCCCAAGGAGCTTGGCGCCTGTACAGCCCCAACAAGGCTCATGGCCTCACTGGGATACGGGCCGGGTACCTTTTGGCCCCCATAGACCTCACTCCCTTCCGCCATCTGGCCCCTTCCTGGCCGGTTTCCGTCTACGGGGAGGCCCTCCTCTTAGGCCACCTGGACCCAGAGGCCCAGGGGTGGTTGGAGGAGAGCAAAAAGGAACTCATCCGCCTGCGCCGTCTCCTAGCCCAGGGCCTACGGGAGCTAGGCCTACCGGTGCGGGAAAGCCCGGCCAACTTCCTCCTGGTGCGGGTGGGGCAGGCCACGGAAGTGGCCAGGAGGCTAAGGGAAAAGGGCATACGGGTAAGGGACGCCACCAGCTTTGACCTGCCCGAGTGGCTAAGGCTTTCTGCACAGAAGGAGGAGGCCATAGAGGCCCTCCTGGCAGCCCTCGCCGAGACCCTGGCCGCGAGGGCCTGATGGAGGATTGAACCCTGATGAGTGTGGAAAAGGGATGGCTTAAAACATGGCCCTGGTTCCCCTCGCCTAGGACACCTCGGCCCACTGGGCCAAGCCTGAAGGCCCAGAATGGCTGGGAGGGAACAGAGAAGGCTTGCACGTTGACCAAGACCTCCTTCGCACCGGTTTCGGAGGTTCAGGGTGAAGGCTAAGGCGCTCATCATCTGGGGAACGGGAAGCGGGGTGGGAAAAAGCCTCATCACCGCTGGGCTCCTCAGGCACTTCCGGCGCCTGGGCCTCCGGGCAGCTCCCTTTAAGGCCCAGAACATGTCCAACCACTCCCGGGTGGTGGCGGGCGGGGAGATGGCCAGCGCCCAGTGGCTCCAGGCGGTGGCGGCAGGGACCGAACCCGATCCTCGCATGAATCCCATCCTCATCAAGCCCATGGGCCTCGAGGGAAGCCAGGTGGTGGTCCTGGGCCGGGTGGACCCCCTTCTTTCCCGGCTTTCCTGGAAGGAGCGAAGACCCCATCTGGAGGCTCCCGTACGGGAAGCCCTGGAGGCCTTAGGAAAGGAGTTCGACCTCCTGGTCCTGGAGGGGGCAGGAAGCCCAGTGGAGCGGAACCTTTGGCCGGACCTCCCCAACCTTCAGGTGGCGGAGTGGGCGGGGGCCCAGGCCCTCCTGGTGGCCGACGTGGACCAGGGAGGGTCCCTGGCCGCCCTCTACGGCACCTGGGCCCTGCTGGGGGAGCACCGGGAGAGGCTCCTTGGCTTCGTCCTCAACAAGTTCCGGGGGGACATCCGCTTGCTGGAACCCGCCTACCGCCTCCTGGAGGGCTGGACGGGAATCCCGGTCCTAGGCACCCTGCCCATGCTTCCCCTGGAGTTGCCCGAGGAGGATGGATTCCGCCACCACCCGAGAAAGAGCCTGGGCCCAAAGGTGGCCATCCTCCGCTACCCCCATGCCTCCAACCTGGACGAGTTCTGGCCCCTTTCGGAACTGGCCCAGCCTGTGTACGCCCGTACCCCCGAGGAGGCCCAGGGAGCCGAGCTCCTAATCCTGCCGGGAAGCCGCCTGCCCGCCAGGGACCTGGCCTGGCTCCAGGGTTTCCTACCCCTCCTGCGGGCCCACCTCGAGGCGGGAAAACCTGTGCTGGCCATCTGCGGGGGAGCGGAGATGCTGGCCCAGGCCATCCTTGACGAGGAGGGGGTGGAGGTCAAGGGGGTTTTCCCAGGCCTAGGCCTCCTTCCCTTCCAGGTGCGGATGCTCAGGGAGAAAACGGTACGCCCGGCCGGGGTGGTCTTCCGGGGGCTTTCCGGCTTCTGGGCCAGGTTGAACGGCCTGAGGGCCCAGGGTTACGAGATCCACCACGGCCAGGGGATCCCCTTGGTGCACCAGGAGGGGCCCCTTCTCGCCACCTGGCTTCACGGCCTTTTGGAAAATCCTGGGGTGCAGCGGGCCCTCTTCGGCCAGGAGGCCAAGGCCCTGGAGGCAGTCCTGGACCAGCTGGCCGACGCCTTAGAGGAGCACCTGGACCTCGAGCACCTCCACCGCCACCTAGGGCTTAGGCCAAACCCTTCCCCAGCGCCCAGGGGGAAAGAGGAATCCCTTGACCCCCCACCTCCCCCCGGCCTCATCCTCCTCCTGGGCGGGGCCAAAAGCGGGAAAAGCCGCCACGCCCAAAGGCTTGCCGGCCCCTGGGCCACCCTCATCGCCACCGCGGAGGCCCGGGATGGGGAGATGGCGGAGAGGATCGCCCGCCACCAGGCGGAACGTCCCCCCACCTGGGAAACCCTGGAAGAACCTTTGGACCTGGTGGAAGCCCTTAAGAGGGCCCGTTACCCCACGGTGGTGGTGGACTGCGTCACCCTTTGGGTTTCCAACCTTCTGGAGAGGGACCGCGATCCTCTCGCGGAAGCCCGGCAGTTCCTGGAAGCGGTTTCCTCCAGCGGCAAGCGGGTCATCGCCATCTCCAACGAGGTGGGGATGGGGATCGTTCCCGCAAACCCCCTGGCCCGGCGCTACCGGGACCTCTTGGGAGAGGTGAACGCCCTTCTGGCGAAGGCGGCCCAGGAGGTCTACTTGCTTATTGCAGGCAGACCCCTGAAGCTTTAGGAGAGCAGGTGGCGCATGCGTTTTTGGATCACCCGGGTAGCCCAAAGGGGGCTGATCCGGTAAAGCACATCCATGCTCCTGGCATCCTGGCCCAGGAGTATGCGGAAGGCATCCCGCTCCACTCCATCCAGTAGCATCTTCGCCGCCTTCGCTGGCTCCAGGATAGGGATCCTGGCTTCCCCACCCACCCTCGGTGCCTCAACCCCCGAGTGCTCGGCAATAGCCGTGCGCATGGCCCCCGGCAAAACCAGGGTAACCCGCACGGGGGTACCTTGGAGCTCCGCCCAAAGCCCCTCGGTGAGCAGCTTGAGGGCAGCCTTAGAGGCTCCATAGACCGTCTGCCCCGGTACGGGCAGAAATCCCCCCATGCTGGACACGTTGACCAGATGGGCCTCAGGCCGGGCCAAAAGCAGGGGTAAAAAGGCCTTTATCATGTAGAGGGTACCGTAGAAGTTTACCCGCATCACCCGTTCTATGGTGGCGTAGTCCAGGTCCTGCAAGCGCTTGAAAGGCTGGATGATGCCTGCATTGTTGATGAGGCCATCCACGGCTCCATGTATGGCCACCACCTCCTGGGGAAGGGCTTCCACCCGTTCCCTATCGGTGATATCCAGCTGGTGAAGGCTTAAACTGGCCGCTTTGGCCCCTGCCTGCTCCCTGGTGGCCTCGAGGCCCTCCCGCCTTAGGTCCACCGCCGCCACCCGGGCACCCCGGTATAGCAGCTCCAGGGTGAGCGCCTGCCCTAAGCCACTTCCCGCCCCGGTGACCACCATCACCTTGCCTGCCAACCTCATCTGAACCCCTATTTCCAGGGTACACCCCGAGCCCTCCGAAAGGGCTCGGGGCATCCCGGGGGTATCCCGGGGACCTCTTGGACCAGATCTAGGCAGCTAGACCCTTCCCCTAGCCTCCCACCTCTCCCGCAGCCGGGCGAAGAGGGCCTCCACCTTCTCCTTGGGGAGGATCACCTGTTCCGTGCGCCCCCGGCCAATCAGGTCCCCAAGCTCGTTGTAGGCCTCCATGCTGGCGTAAACCCGGTTCCCCTCCGTACGCTCGTGGCGAGCGACGATCCTCACCCGCATTCCCGGAAGCGCCGAGGCCAGGTGGCGCACCTCCACATAGCTGCCGATTCCCTCCTCCCCCTCCTCCAGGAAGGGGAGGATGATCTTGCGTCCAGCCAGCTCCATGTGCTTGGCCATCCAGTAGGTGGCATAAACGGGATGGACCGGGCCGAGCTCCTCGAAGTTCACGGTCATCTCGGGGGTGACCACGGTCTCAAAAACCGCCTGGAAGCCAGGGGGAATGGGACGCATGGCTACTTCTTGCGCAGGTCCAGAACCCGCCTCAGCTTCCCCCCCTCGCTCCTCGGGGCCTCCCCTGGGGCCAGGAGGGTCACCTTCATGCTCACCCCGATGCTGTCCTTGATCTTGTGGGCCACCTTCTCCCTCAGGGCGTGGAGGCGGTGGTCCGCCTCGATGACCTCATCGGAAAGGGCTTTGCGCCCGATCTCCTGGAAGAAGGCTTCGGAAACCTCCACCTTGAGCTCGGCCTCGTCCAGGGTACCCTCCCGCCGCACCACGATCTGGTAGTAGGGCTCCACCTCGGGTATGCCCGAAAGCACCGCCTCCACCTGGGTTGGGTACACGTTGACCCCGCGGATGATGAGCATGTCGTCGGTGCGGCCCAGGATGGGCCCCATGCGCACGTGCGTGCGGCCACAGGAGCAGGGCTCATGGGTAATAAAGGTGAGATCCCCCGTCCAGTACCGCAAGAGGGGCATGGCCTCCTTGGTGAGGGTGGTGAAAACCAGAACCCCCACCTTGCCCTCAGGAAGGGGCTCGCCGCTATCCGGGTCCACCACCTCGGGCAGGAAGTGGTCCTCCCAGATGTGGCTCCCCTGCCGTTCCTCCACGCACTCGTTGGCAACCCCGGGACCGATGATCTCGGAAAGCCCGTAGATGTTGGTGCTCCTCACCCCAAGCCCCTCGTCCACCTGCTTCCTGATGGTCTCGGTCCAGGGCTCAGCGCCCAACACGGCGTATTCCAGGGAAAGCTCCTCCGGGGAAACCCCCCGCTTCCTGAACTCCTCCGCCAGGGTCTGGGCATAGGAGGGGGTGCAGGAGATCACCTCCGGGCGGAAGTCCTGAATGAGCATGAGCTGGCGCTCCGTCATGCCGCCGGAAACGGGGACCACCGTCATTCCCAAGGCCTCCGCCCCCCCGTGCAGACCCAAGCCCCCGGTGAAAAGCCCGTAACCATACGCGTTGTGGAGCATCATCCCCGGCTTAGCCCCCGCCGCGGCCAGGGAACGGGCCACCACCTCCGCAAAGACCTGGAGGTCGTTTTTGGTATAGCCCACCACGGTGGGCTTGCCGGTGGTGCCGCTGCTGGCGTGGATGCGCGCCAGCCTTTCCCGGGGCACGGCAAAGAGGCCAAAGGGGTAGTGTTCCCTGAGGTGGTCCTTTTTGGTAAAGGGGAGCTTAGGGAGGTCCTCGAGGGTCCGCACTCCCTTCGGGTCCACCCCTGCCTCGTCCAGAAGCCGCCGGTAGAAGGGCACCCTCTCGTACACGTAGGCCACGATGGCCCTAAGCCTTTCCTCCTGCAAGGCCCTCAGCTTTTCCCTGGGTAGGGTTTCCAATTCCGGTTGGTACATCATCCCTCCACCTCCTCCTTGCGCCAAGCGTTCTGCCCGGAAGGTAGCCCTTCCCCTGAACCGGGAAAGGCATTTCCCTCCAGGCGAAACACCGTTCCCGTGAATAAGGCCACCAGTTTCCCCTCGGACACCACCTCCACCCGGTAGGTGGCGGTGCGCCGGGAGAGGTTGACCTCCTGGGCTCTCGCCTCCACCCGCGCCCCGGCGGAAAGGGGACGGAAGTAATCCATGCGGCAGGATAGGGCCACGGCGGGCCCCCGGGAGTTGGAGGCCAGGGCGAAGGCGCTATCCGCCAAGGCGTAGAGAAATCCTCCATGCGCGGTGCCGTGGAGGTTTAAGTGCGCCTCCCCCACCACCCCGGCCACCACCGCCTCCCCCGGGGCCAGGTGCCGAACCTCGAGGCCCAAGGTCCGCATGAAGGCATCCTCCAAGCGTTCGCCCTGGGAAGCAGCCTGCCCCATTCCCTAGCCCTCCTCCTCCGGGTGTTCGCCTGGCGAAGCAACCAGGGGTTCGCCCTCGGAAGCAGCCACCTCCGGCTCCCGGGAAAGCCCCAAATAAGCCTCCACCACCCGGGGATCCTGCCTCAGGGCCTCGGCGGGCCCCTCGAGGACCACCTCCCCCGCCTCCAGCACCAGCCCGCGATCCGCTAGGGCCAAGGCCACCTTAGCGTTCTGCTCCACCAAAAGAAGGGTGGTCCCTTGGGCTTTGAGCTCCCCAAGGATGCGGTAGATTTCCTGCACCATCAGGGGAGCCAAACCCAGGGAGGGCTCGTCCAGGAGGAGGAGCCGGGGCCTGGCCATAAGGGCGCGGCCGATGGCCAGCATCTGCTGCTCCCCGCCGGAAAGGGTGCCAGCGGGCTGCCTCCTCCTCTCCAAAAGCCTGGGGAAAAGGGTGTAGACCCTTTCCAGGTCCGGCCTCAGGTTCTCCCTGCGGCGAAAACGGGTAAAGCCTCCCAGGAGGAGGTTGTCCTCCACGGAAAGCCCGGGGAAGAGGGCCCGGCCCTCCGGCACCAGCACCAGACCCCGGGAAAGAAGGGCCTCCGGGCTTCGCCCCCGCACCTCCTCCCCGTCCAGGAAGACCTTCCCCTCCGCCTGGGCCAGGCCCAAGAGCCCCCTCAGCACGCTGGTCTTCCCCGCTCCGTTGGGGCCGATGAGGGTAAGGGCCTCCCCCTCCCTCAGGGAGAAGCTCACCTCCCGCACCGCCTCGAGGGGCCCGTAGCGCACGGTGAGACCCTGAACGGAAAGGAGACTCATGCCACCTCCTCCTCTCCCAGATAGGCCGCCCGCACCAAGGGGTTCCTCTGGACCTCCTTGGGCGTGCCCTCGGCGATCTTCTCCCCGTAGTTCATCACCACCACCCGGTCTGCTAGGCCCATGATGAGGTCCATGTCGTGGTCCACGATGAGCACCGTGTAGCCCTCCCTGGCCAGGGAGCGGAGGAGGGAGGCAAGCTCCCGCTTCTCCTGGGCCCTGAGTCCCGCAGCGGGCTCGTCCAGGAGGAGCACCTCGGCCCCCGAGGCCAGGAGCCGGGCGATCTCCAGCAGGCGCTGCTGGCCCACGGAAAGGCGCTCCGCCTTTTCCAGGGCCAAGGACTCCAGCCCCACCCGCTTCAGGGCCCAGTAGGCGGAGGCCAAAGCCCGCTCTTCCTCCTTGCGGGAAAGGCCCAGAAGAGCCTGGAAAAAGCCCGCCCGGGTACGGCTGTACGTGCCCAAAGCGGCGTTCTCCAGCACCGTGAGCTCCAGGAAAAGGTGGGGATGCTGGAAGGTGCGGCCCAAACCCATGGCGTGGATCCGGTAAGGAGGAAGCCCCGTGATCTCCTTACCGAAAAGATGGACCTGGCCCCGGTCGGGGAGCAAAGCCCCCGCCACCAGGTTAAACAGGGTGCTCTTCCCCGCCCCGTTGGGACCGATTAAGGCCAGGATCTCCCCCCGCTTCAAAGTGAAGGAAACCCCTGCCACCGCCATCAGCCCCCCGAAGGACTTCTGCAGGCCCCGGACCTCCAAGACCACTTCACCCCGGGGGCCGTCGGGGCTCTTGAGGGGAAGGGGTTCCGCCTTGGGCAACCCCTGGCCCCGGTTTGGCAGGTACCGCTCCACCATGGGCCAGAGGCCCTTGGGGGCCAGGATGAGGATCAGGGCCAGAATGAGGCCATAGCCGATGGTTTCGTAGTTGCCCTGTTGCCCCAAGAGGAGGGGCAGGAGGTCCTTTAACCAATCCTCGAGGCCGGTGAAAAAGGCCGCTCCCAGCATCACCCCGGGAATGCTCCCCACTCCCCCGGCCACGGCCATCACCAGGTACTTGATGGAAGCCTCCAGGGAAAAGGGCGTGGGGTTGACGAAGCGCAGGAAGTGGGCGTACAGGAAACCCGCCAGGCCGGCTATGACCCCCGAGAGCAAAAAGGCCTTGAGCCTGAGGGCTGCCGGGTCCACGCCGAAGCTGGCCGCCGCCAGGGCATCCCCCCTCAGGGCCAGAAGGGCCCGCCCGATACGGCTTTGGCGCAGGTTGTAAAGGGCCAGGACCAGGAGGACCAGGAGGAAAAGGGTGAGGAAGGCGTAGTGGAAGCCGGTGTCCAGGGAGATGCCGAAGAGGTGGATCGGGGGAAGATCCGTAAGCCCCGTATGCCCCCCGGTGAGCCCCACCAGGTTCCCCGCCAGGATGTACAGGGCCACCTGCCAGGCGATGGTGGAAAGAGGAAGAAAATGCCCCTTAAGCCGCACCGTCAGAGCACCCAGGAGCAAAGCCAAAAGAAGGGCGGAGAGGAGCCCGGCCCCAAGCCCAAGCCAAGGGGAAAGCCCAGCCTTGACCGTGAGGAGGGCGGTGGCGTAGGCCCCCATGCCCATGAAGGCCGCCTGGGCGAAGCTGGTCATCCCTGCCAGACCCGTGAGCACGTAGAGGGAGAGGGCCACCATGGCGGAGAGGGCGAAGAAGTTCAGGAGGGTGAGGTAGTAGGGAAAGGGGGACAGGGCCAGGGGCAACAGGAGCAACAAAAACCAGAGGTAGCGCATCACTCCTCCACCGTGCGCGCCCGCAGGCTCTGGTAGAAGAGAGCGGGCACCAAGAGCAGGAAGACCAAAGCCTCCTTGTAGGCGCTGGCGTAGAAGCTGGTGAAGCTCTCAAAGAAGCCCACAAGGAGGGCTCCCAAAAAGGCCACCGGGTAGCTGGCAAGCCCCCCCAGGATGGCGGCCACGAACCCTTTAAGCCCCAGCATGAAGCCCATGAAGTAGGCGGCGTTGATGAGGGGGGCCAAGAGAAGCCCGGAAAAAGCCGCCAAGAGGCTGGCGATGCCGAAGGCCACCATCCCCGCTTCCTCCGGGCGTATCCCCAAGAGCCTGGCCCCAAGCCGGTTCTCCGCCGCCGCCAAAAGCGCCTTTCCGAAAAGGGAGAAACGGAAGAAGAGGTAAAGGACCATCAGGCTCAAAGCGGCGAAGAGGAGGACCAGAACCCCCTGCCAGGAGAGGCCCACCACCACCTCTCCCGAAAGGAGAGGGGCGGGACGGAACTGCTCGGGACCGAAGAAGACGAGGCCCAACCCCTGGTAGGCCACGTGGAGGCCCACGGCCATGATGAGGAGGGAAAGCACCGTGGCCCCCCGCATGGGCTGGAAGAAGACCCGGTAGGTGGCCACCCCCAGGTACACCACGAGGAGCACCGCCGCCAGATAGGCCAAGGGAGGAACCCCTTTAGCTAGAAGGAAGAGGAGGAAAAGCCCCACCCCGCCCACAAGGGGCAGAAGGGCTCCCCGGCCCCGGGCCATGAGGGCCCAGGCCCCTCCCAGGGCCAGGGCCAGCCACAGGGTGCCGGGGAGCTTGCCCTCGAGGAGCCACACCAGGGAAAGGGGGGCGAACATCAGAAGCTCCCCGATGGGCACCAGGATCACCCGGGTGACGGCAAAGACCAGCACCAGGGACAGGGCCAGAAGGCCGTAGACCACCCCGTTTTGCAACCCGTCCAAGAGGAGGAAGCTGAGGATGGTGGCGTCCATGGCTTAGCGGAAGATGCGTTCCAGCTTCCAGCGGCCGTTCTCCACCCGGACCATCACCGCCGCATCCTCAAAGCGCAGGCCCAGGTGGTCCTCCCGGCTGAAAGTGAAGACCCCGTGGGTGGCCACCAGGTTCCGGGTGGCCTCGATCTCGTCCCGCAAGGCAGCGCGGAAGGCGGCGAGGTCCTTAGCCGGGTCAGCCCGCTTCAAGGCCCGCTCCAGGGCCGGCTTCAGGATCAGCCAGGCATCCCAGGCATGGGCGCCGAAGGTGGAGTAGCTGCCGATGCCGTACTTGGCCTCGTAACGCTGGATGTAGTCCAGGGCCACCCGCTTGCTGGGGAAGGTGCCGGGAAGTTGCTCCGCCACCAGGATGGGCCCGGCCGGGAGAAGGGTGCCCTCCACGTCCTTGCCCCCCACCCGCAGGAAGTCGGGGTTGGCCACCCCGTGGGTCTGGTAGATGAGGCCGGCATAGCCCCGCTCCTTCAGGGTGCGCTGGGGAAGCACGGCGGGGGTGCCGCTGGCCCCGATCAAGACCGCGTCGGGCCGCCGGGCGAGGATGCGCAGCACCTGGCCGGTCACCGAGGTGTCGGTGCGGGCATAACGCTCGCTGGCCACCACCTGCAGGCCCTTGGCCTTGGCCTCCGCCTCGAAGAAGCGGGCCCAGCCCTCCCCGTAGGCGTCGTTAAAGCCGATGTAGGCCACGGTCTTGACCCCCCTGGCCACCATGTCCGCCACGATGGCCCGGGCCATGAGCTCCTCTGTCTGGGGGGTCTTGAAGACCCAGTGCCGCTGGGCGTCCACGGGGTGGATGATGTCCTTGCTGGCCGCCAGGGAGATCATGGGCACCTTAGCCTCGGCCACCACGGGGATCATGCCCAAGGAAGCCGGGGTGGTGGTGGTGCCGATAATGGCCACCACTCCCTCCTCCACCAGGCGGCGGGTATTCCGCACCGCCTGGGTGGTGTCCGAGGCATCGTCCAGGATCACGAACTGCACCTTGCGCCCGGCCACGCCTCCCGTGCGGTCCAGCATCTCCTGGAGCATGAGGAAGGTGTTCCGCTCGGGAATACCCAAGGAGGCGGCAGGGCCGGTGGCCGAGACCACCACACCCACCTTGAGAGCCTCCTGGGCCAGGGCCGAAAGGCCTAAAACCAACAGGGCTACCAACCAGCGCTTCATCTTCTTCCCCTCCTTCGTCCCTTCATCTTTCCGCTTCCCACTGTTCATTCCCCACCGGGCGAGACCCGGATCGGGTCTAACTAACGACCGTTTGCCTTCCAGTTTAACCAGGGACTTCTGTCCCGTCAAGCTAGGTCACGTGCTCGGGGATGCCGACAAGGGGCGAAGGCCGCGTGGGCAAGGGCTTTCCCTCGAGGTCCAAAAGCAAGCTTCCCTCCAGGAACCAGCTCTTTGGGGTCCTGTGCCCCCAAAGGGTCTGTCGCCTGGGGTCGTTCAGGCTCCAGCGCACCGGGGGCAGGTCGGGGTCCACGGTGAGGTAGTCGGAGGTGTAGAGCTCGATGCGGTGCCCGTCCGGGTCCTTGAGGTAGAGGAACATGGCGTTGGAGATCCCGTGCCGCCCGGGTCCCCGTTCGATCTGGTCCGTCCTGCGGGCTCCCGCCAGGATGTCCGCCGCCTTCAGGATGGCCATGGGGTCAGGAAGCCAGTAGGCGAAGTGGTGGAGCCTCGGGCCTTCCCCGTTGGTGAAGGCCACGTCGTGGACGTTCCCCTTGCGGTGGAGCCAGCTGGCCCAAAGCCTCCCCTCATCGTCCTCCGTGTACTCGGTGAGGCGGAAGCCCAGCCTCTCCTGGTAATAGCGGGTGGCCCGCTCCACCTCGGGGGAGAAGAGGTTCAGGTGGTCGATGCGCAAAATCCCCGGCCCCCGGTAGAGGTGGTACTCCTGCAACATGCGGGGAAGCTTCTCCGCCCCCGCGTAGAAGACCAGGGGATAGCCAAAGGGGTCCTGAACGCGGAGCATCCTGGGCCTACCCCAGTCCGCTTCCAACCGGTGGGGAAGCCCTTCCTGTTCCGCCCAAGCCTGGGCCTCTTCCATCCCCTTCTCGTCCACCTTGAAGCCCAGGCTCCGCACCGCGGGAAGTTCCGCCTGGGTGAGCTTCAGGCTCCACTCCAGCTCCTCGTAGCCCCGGAGGTAGGCGCTTTTCCCCTCCTTGCGCTCCAGGCGGAAGCCCAAAAGCCCCTCGTAGAACTCCAGGCTTTTCTCCAGGTCCCTCACCCAAAGCTCTATGAATCCAACCCTCACGATGGCCATACCAACCTCCTGTAACCCCGGCCGAAGTACACCAAGGGAAGGCCGGGTTCCCCCAGCTCCACCGCCTCCACCCGGCCCACCACCAGCCGGTGGTCCCCCCCGGGGTAGGCCGCCTCCAGGCGGCAGCGCAGCACCGCCAAGGCCCCTGGCACCCTGCCGTCCACCAACCCCACCCCTTCCTGGGGTTTGCCGGCAAAGTGCTGGGAGACTGCCTCCTGCCCTTCCCTCAGAACGCTAACGGTGAAGGCCCGGGAGGCCTCCAGAAGGGGCAAAAGCCTCGCCTTCTCGTGGATGCCCAGGGCCACCAGGGGAGGCTCGAGGCTCAAGGACATGAAGGCGGTGGCGGTCATGCCCCGCTCCTCCTCCCCCAGCCGGGCGGACACCACGGTCACCCCGGCGGCAAACCGGCTTAGGGCCTCCTTGAAGGCCTCCTTCAAGGCCTCGTCCGGCTTGGGCAAACCCGCAGGCCCCTCGGGAAAGGCACCCGTCACGCCTCCACCTCCGCAAACACGGAAAGCGCCCTCTTCAGGTAGGCGCGGATCCGCTCCTTGTAGGGCTCTTTATCGTAGACGCTAAAGAGGGTCTGATACATGCGCACCGGATCCCCGAAGAAGAAGCGCTCGTAAAGCTCCTGCCGGGCTCCGAATCCCGAGAGGGTCATGTCCCAGGCCAGGCGGAAGAGGGCCACCCGCTCCTTGGCCTCGAGGGTAGCCCCCTGCAGATACTTCTCCAGCAAGGGGGCCAGGGGGCCCTTGAAGTCCCGCTCCGAGGGCAGGGTGATCAGGCCGCTGGCCCCGATCTGCTCCAGGATCTCCCTAAGCCGGGGGTAGAGCCTGGGGTACAGGTTCCTCGCCCCGTCCAAGGCCCCCCGGTCGGGTACCAGCAGGCCAAAGGCATTCTCCTTGGCCTCCTCCTCCGCCCGGGTCCAGAAGGCCCGCATGGCCTCCAGGTAGACGATGATCTCGGCGATCTTCTCCTGCACGTGGCTGTAGGCGTCGGCCCCGATCCCCTCGGCCATCAAGGCCGCCACCCCCAGAAAGGCCTCGGTCTTGGCGGTCTTCAAGGCCACCACCTGGTGGGCCATGTGGTTCAAGGCTCCCGTGGCGGCGTAGGCGTTGTTGCAGAGCTCCACGTTCCCTAAAATGAAGACCCGCTCCCAAGGGACCAGCACATCGTCAAAGATCACCAGGCAGTCCATCTCCTCGAGGCGGCTGCTAAGGGGGTAGTCGAAGGGGCTATCCCCTCCCACCAAGGCCTCGCGGCAGACGAAGTGAAGCCCCGGGGTGGAAGTGGGCAGGGCGAAGGCAATGGCGTACTTCTCGTTGCCCGGCCCCTCCTTAAGCAGGGTGGAAGGGAAGATGAGGACCTCATCCGCCAGGGGAAAGGTGGCGGTCATGCGGGCTCCCCGCACCACGATGCCCTTTTCCGTCTGACGCACCACCCCCACGGGGATGTAGGGGTCGGGCTGGGCCGAGGGGGGCTTGGCCCGGTTCACCTGGGGGTTGGTAAGGGCGTGGGTGGTGGCCAGGTCGTGGTCGCGGAGGTAGCGGTAGTAGGCCCGCACGTTGTCGGCAAACTCCCCGAAGTACTCGGCGCTGGCAGCATAGGCCATGACCACGGCGTTCAGGTAGTCCGGGCTACGGCCCATCATCCCCAGGTTCTGGTCGGCCCAGAGCTTGTAGGCCTGGCCCCGCCGCTTCAGGTCCTCCTTGGTCTTGGGGATGAGGAAGCTCATCCCGTGCCGCTTCCCCTCCTCCTCGTAGGTGAGGGCCTCCCGGTACCGAGGATCGTGCTGCAGGTCATAGAGGGCCGCCATGGTGCGCACGATGCCCCGGAAGACGGGATGGGTAGTGGGGTCCTCTACCTTTTCCCCCTTGTACCAGAGGTTGGGGGGCCGCTCCTTCAAGGCTTCCAGATACTCCGCTCCTGTCCTCGCCATCCTCTCACCTCTTTCCGAACTTGGGCACGTGGGGGGGCCTTAGGGGAAGCCCCACGGCCTTGAGGTCGGTGTAAAACTCAAGAGCATAAAGGCCACCCTCCCGCCGTTCCCCGCTGGCCTTCACCCCGCCAAAGGGGGTGGGCAGGTGGCGCACGTTGTGGCTGTTCAGGTATACGAGGCCCGCCTCTAGCTCCAAGGCCAGGCGATGGGCCCTTTCCAAGTCCCGGGTGAACACGTAGGCCGCAAGGCCATACCGGGTGTCGTTGGCCTTCCTAAGGGCTTCCTCCTCGTCCTTGAAAGGAATGGCCACCAAGACGGGCCCGAAGATCTCCTCCTGGGCGATTTTCATGTGGTTTTCCCCCACGAAGAGGGTGGGCTCCAGGTAGTTCCCCTGGGAAAGATCCTCCCCGCGGAAGGAGGTGGTGGCCCTCCTTCCGCCCACGAGAAGCCTTGCCCCCTCCTTAAGGCCCGCCTCCACATACCCCAAAACCCTCTCCAGGTGCTCGGGGTGGATGAGGGGGCCCACCTCGGTCTCGGGGTCCAGGGGATGGCCCACCCGGATGGCCCGCGCCCGTTCCGCCACCCTCTCCACAAAGGTTTCAAAGATGGACTCCTCCACCAGGAGGCGGGAGCTCGCTGTGCACCGCTCCCCGTTGAAGGAGTAGATCTGGAAGACCACCGCATCCAAAGCCCTTTCCAGATCGGCGTCGGCAAAGACCAAGGCCGGGCTTTTCCCGCCAAGCTCCAGGGAAAGCCGCTTAAGGTGGCGGGCGGCGTTTTGCATCACGATCTTCCCGGTTTCCGTCTCCCCGGTGAGGGTGATGAGGGGAACGAGGGGATGGGCCACCAGGGCAGCCCCCGCCTCCTCGCCGTAGCCCTGGACCAGGTTGAAGACCCCAGGGGGAAGGTCCGCCTCCTGCACGATCTCCGCCAGCTTGCTGGCGGTTAAGGGGCTCCATTCCGCGGGCTTCAGCACCACCGTGTCCCCGAAGGCCAGGGCCGGGGCGATGCGCCAGGTGGAAAGCATCAGGGGAGCGTTCCAGGGAGTGATGATGCCCACCGGCCCAGCCGGGACCCTCAGGCTGTAGTAAAGCCAGTCCCGGTCCACGGGGAAGGTGCGGTCCTCCATGGCGTGCTCGGCGTACTCGGCGTAGAAGGCGAAGTTCTCCGCGGAGCGGGCCACCTGGGCCTTGACAATCCGCAGCACCTGCCCAGCATCCAAGGCCTCCACCACCGCCAGCTCATCCGCATGCTTTTCCAAAAGCTCGGCGATCCTCAGGAGGTAGCGCTTCCTCTCCCGGGCCGGGGTGCGGCTCCACCGCTGGAAGGCCTCGTGGGCCGCCTTGGCGGCCCGGTCCACTTCCCTTTCCCCGCCCCGGGCCGCATGGGAGAGCACCTCGTTGGTGGAAGGATCCAAGGTGGGAAAGACCTCCCCGCTTTCCGAGGGGCGGAACTCCCCGCCGATGAAGTGGAGGGCCGTCCACCCCTTTAGGGCGTTTCGAATGGCCTCGATCCTTTCCCAGGGAATCCCTGCCACCTGGTCCTGGTACCTCATGCCTCCTCCTCTATGGGGTTTTCCAAAGCGCCAAGCCCTTCGATCTCCAGCCGCATCACATCCCCGGGAAGCACCCGGCTTATGCCCTTGGGCGTCCCGGTGAGAATGACGTCGTAGGGCTCCAGGGTCATGAACTCGGATATGTACTCCAAAAGCTCCGCCACGCTGTAGAGCATCCTCGAGGTGTGCCCTTCCTGACGAAGCTCCCCGTTCACATAGGCCCTTAGGGTAAGGTTCTGGGGATCCTCCACCTCCCCCACCACCAGAAAGGGCCCCAGGGGGCCAAAGGTATCCCGTCCCTTGGCCCGGATGGGGGGGCGGAAGGTGTTGGAAACGTAGTCCCGCACCACCAGGTCGTTGGCGATGGTGTATCCCAGGACGTAGTCCAGGGCCTCTTTGGCCTTCACCCTGCGCATGGGCCGGCCCACCACCACCGCCAGCTCCACCTCGTAATGCATGTACTCCACCCCTTTTGGGTAACGCACCACGCCCTTATGGGGAAGGAGGCTATTGTTCGGTTTCCAAAAAAGCGCGGGCTCCTCGGGACGGGAAAGGCCCAGCTCCTCGGCATGGTCCGCATAGTTCAGGGCCACCCCGATCACCTTGCCGGGGGTGAAGGGAAGGAGCCAGGTGACCTCCTCGGGATCATGGGCCTCCCCAGCTTCGTCCAGGAGGATGCCCTCCCTATAAACCCCGTGATGGAGCCTTCCCTTAGCCAGGAAACGGCAGAGCTTCATGCCTCCTCCCCGATCAGGCGGTAGCGCCGGGCCATGGCCCTTAGCCTCTCCTCCACCTCGGGGGTGGTGGGACCCAAGGGGAGGCGCCACTCCTTCTCCAAAAGGCCCATCCAGGAGAGCACCGTCTTCAGGGGAATGGGGTTCGTGTCCCAGAAGATGGCCTCGTTGGCCTCGAGGAGGTAGTAATGGAGCTCCCTGGCCCCCTGGAAATCCCCCGCCAGGGCCAGCTCCGTGAGCCTCGCCACCTCTTTGGGAAGCCAGTTGGCGGTGGCGGCGATGGTCCCCACCGCTCCCAGGCTCATCATGGGCAGGGTGAGGCTTTCCAAGCCGCAGAACACCAGGAAGTCCCGGCCCACCTCTTGGAAGAGCTGGGAGAGGTACTCCAGGTCCTTGGAAGAGTGCTTCAGCCCCACGATGTTGGGAAAGTCCCGCCTAAGGCGGGCCACGGTCTTGGGGGCGATCTCCACCCCTGCCCGGCCCGGGATGTTGTAGATGAGGATGGGAAAGTCGGGTACCGCCTTGGCCACCTCGGCGAAGTAGCGGTACAGTCCTTCCTGGTTGGGTTTAACGTAATAGGGGACGATGACCATGGCCCCCTGGGCCCCTGCTTCCCTGGCAAAGCGGGTGAGCTCGAGGGTCTCCTCAAGCCTGAGGGCCCCGGTGCCGGGGATGACGGGAACCCGGCCCGCCGCCTGCTCCAGGGCGATCTCGATCACCCGCTTCCGCTCCTCCAGGGTCTGGGTGCCGGGTTCGCCCGTGGTGCCCCCCACGCTAAGGCCATGGGAGCCCCCTTGGATTACCCGTTCCACCAAACCCCGTAGGGCTTCCTCATCGATCCGGCCTCGCCGAAAGGGTGTGGGTAAGGGAGGAATGGACCCGCGGAACATGCTGCTCCTTTCGCCCCTCAGGATGGCCGTCCCGGCCCGGGAGGGCAACTGTAAGTAGCACAAGATTCTGCCGAAATATGTTTCGTTGTACAAAAACGCCCCCCTTGTCCCCTGGCAGAACCGGGTATATTGTGCAAGACAACAATGTCCATGCCAGAATTTAGGTCAATTTCCATCGGCTTCCTCCATCTGGCCCAGGACCTGGGCCTCGAGGTCCTGGTCCCCTCCCATAGGCCGGTCCTCTACCTCCTGGAGGAGGCGAGACCCCTCCTGCCCCTGGAGGGGGCCCTTCTCCTCGCCCGCCCCGAGGGAAACCTCTGGCGCTACCGCACCGCCTCCGGCTTCCTCCTTCCGGCCCCGGATCCGGAACTCCTGGAGTATGCCCGGAAGGAGGGCCTAGGGGTAGCGGTCTACCCCCCTTGGCTGAAGCGGGAGGAACTGGCCAAGGCGGTGGCCCTGCGCCTCTTCCACCTGGGCTCGGGCCTGGGGATGGCCGGGCTTTTGGACCTCCTGTTGAGGCTTCCAGAAAGGCCCTTCCTGGAAGTCCTCTACCAGGCCACGGGCCTGGCCCTGGCCCGGGTAGCCCCTTGGGGAGAAGTGCTGGGATTTGCCGGTCCCGTGCCTCCCCAGCACCCCAAGGAGCCTGGGGAAGGCCGAGGGTGGCTTTCCCTGGAGGCAGGCGAGGGCGTTCTGGTGGCCTACGGGGAGGAGGAGGGTCTACGGCAAGCCCGGGGCCTTCTGGAGGTGGCCGCCCGGCTCCTTCGGGTGCGGGCCCTGGAACGCTCCCTGGAAAGGATGCGGGAGGAATCCCTGGGCGGGGCGCTCCTGGAGGGCCTTATCCTGGGGGAAGCGGAACCCGACCGGCTCTTCGCCTTTGGCTTCACCGAGGGGGTGGAGTGGGTCCTGGCCCTGGTGGAACCCCCGGCGGTACCGGGCCGCCACCGGCTGGCAGAGGAGCGAAGGAGGGAGGCCACCCTGGAACTGAGGCGTCGGGCCGGCACCTTTCTGGACCGGCTGGGCGTGCCCTACCTCCTCACCACCCGGGGGAACCGCCTGGCGGCCATGTGGCAGGTGCACAACCCTAAGAAGGAGGCGCAAAGCCTCCTTTCTGCCCTGCCCCCGGGAAGCCGGCTAGGGTATTCCGCGGTCCACGCCGCTGGCGAGGAGGTCCAAAACGCCTACCGCGAGGCCCTCATCGCCCTGAAGGCGGCCCGGGCGGGGGAGGCCCTTTCCTTCAGCGGCCTGGATCCCGTGGCCTTTGTGCTCCTCCAGCAGTCTCCCGAGGACCTGAAGGCCCTGGTGGAGCGCTACCTACCCCTTCCCCCGAAGCTCCTGAAGACCCTCGAGGTGTACATGGCCACGGGCAGCGTGGAGGAGGCGGCCTCTTCCCTCCACATCCACCCCAACACCCTGCGCTACCGCCTTAAGCGGATCGAAGCCGCCCTGGGTTCCCTGTCCCGCCCCGAGGTCCTGGCCCAGGTTCACCTGGCCCTTAAGGCCCGAGACCTCCTGATGGGGTAAGATCCCTATATGCCAAAGCCCAGGGTGGTTCTCCTGGTCCTCCTGCTTTTGGGCGGCGTGGGCTTTGCCCAGACCCTCCTGGAGGCCACCGCCGTGGTGGCCTTGGCCTCCAGCCTGGACCCAGCGGTGCGCCTGCCCACGGGAAGCTACAAGGCCAAAAACCCCGAACCCCTCCTCCTTCGCTTTCCCGAGGCCAAGGGGTATGCCCTCGAGGCCTTCGTGGCCAAAGGCATCGCCAGCAGGCTCCACGCTGCTTTCGTCCAGCAGGTGCTCACCAGCTTTGCCGCCGCGGGCTACTTCGTGGAGAGGCAGGAGGAGAAAACCATAGACGGGGAGGTGCGAAGCCTTTACCTCCTCAAGGACAACCTGGGCCGGTCCGCCATCCTCCTGGTGGTGCGCAAGGGGGAGGAACTGGTCTACGGGTTCGGCAAAAAGCGCTGAACCCGTAGACTCCGCGCTGGGCCCGGGCTATCCCAAGCACCGGAGAAACGGCCCACCTCTCCTAATCCCCCTTAGCCCCAGCACGAAGGTGGCTGTTTGCGGCAGGAAGGGGGCAGTGTATGTGCCTATTTTCACGATAAAACCTGCTTGTGCCTACCTTCTCCACTGAAGTCACCCCTAACCAGCCTCCCACCCCAGGCCTAAAGCTCCGCCAGATCCACCCTCTCCAACACCGGCAAAGCCCTAAGGGCCTCCAGAACCTCCGGGCTTGGCTTCTGGTCCACGGTAAGCACAAAGAGGGCCCTTCCCCCCGGCACATCCCGGCCCAGTTGCATCCCGGCGATGTTCACCCCCGCCTCGCCCAGGAGGGTTCCCACCTGGCCCACCACCCCCGGGCGGTCGTAGTTGATGCAGACCAACATGTACCCCTCCGGCACCACCTCGAGGGCATAGTCGTCGATGCCCACCAGGCGGGGCTTACCCGCCATCACCACCCCGCGGGCCCGGCGCTCCTCCTGGTCGGTGGCAAGGCGCACCTCCAGAAGCCTGGTGTACTCCCCCGCCTCCTCCTGCCTGCGGGTGACAAGCCGGATGCCCCGGTCCTTAAGAAGGGGCCTGGCGGAAACCAGGTTCACCATCTCCTCCCCCAGCACCCGGGAGAGGAAGCCCTTGGCCACGGCGCTGGCCACGGGCTCGGGGTCCTTTTCAAACCGGCCCAGGAAGCTTACCTCCAGCACCTCGGGCCGGCCCCGGGTGATCTGGGCAAGAAGCTTCCCCAACGCCTCCCCCAGGGGCAGGAAACCCCTCAGGGCCTCGAGGGCCTCGGGATCAAACCCGGTGTTCAGGGCATAGGAGAGATCCCCCTCCAGGGTGCGCACCACCCGCTCCAAAACCGCCTCCCCCACCCGGTCCTGGGCCTCAAAGGTGTTGGCCCCCAGGTGGGCGGTGAGGACCACCCTCGGGTGCTTAAGAAGCGGGTGGTCCTTGGGGGGAGGCTCCTGGGTAAACACGTCCAGGCCTGCGGCAAAGAGGTGGCCCTCCTCCAACACCTCCAACAGGGCCTTCTCGTCCACGATGCCCCCTCTGGCGGCGTTCACCACCACCGCCCCCCGGGGGAGGAGGTAGAGCTCCCTCCGCCCGATCATCCCCCGGGTTTCCTCGGTGAGGGGGGTGTGGACGGTGAGGAAGTGGCTCTGACGGAGGAGGTCGGAAAGGTCCTCCAGGAGCTCCACCCCCAGGCTCTCCGCCCGGGTCCGGGGGATGTAGGGGTCGTAGGCCAAAACCCGCATCTCAAAGGCCTTGGCAAAGCGGGCCACCTGGCTTCCGATCCTCCCCAGGCCGATGATACCCAGGGTTTTCCCCTTAAGCTCAAGGCCCAGGAACTTCCGGTCCCACTCCCCGGCGCGGATCTTGCGGTCGGAAAGGGCAATGCCCCGGGCCGCCGCCAGAAGGAGGCCAAAGGCCAGCTCCGCCGCCGAGCGGGTGTTGGCCTCGGGAACGTTGACCACCAGGATGCCCAAGCGGCTTGCCGCCTCGAGGTCCACGTTGTCCACGCCTACCCCGCCCCGTCCCACCACCTTAAGCCGCTTGCCCCGCTTCAGTAGCTCGGCATCCACCTGGGTTCGGCTCCGGGTGATGAGGGCATCGTAGGCGGGGATGATCTCCAAAAGCTCCTCCCGCCCAATCCCCGGCCGGTAGTCCAAAAGCACCCCTGGGTACTTCACATCCCCAAGCCGCATCTCGTCGGACACCAAGACCCGCCACATATACCCTTGAACCTAGCAGAAAGCCCTTCTTCAAGCAACCAGGCCGCTACACTACACCACCTACCTGTGGTATCTTGTCCGGGAGCACAAGGAGGAGTGATGAAGGTTGCCTTGATCACCGACTCCACCTCTGACCTACCCAGGCCCCTAAGGGAACGCCTGGGGGTAGGGGTGGTGCCCCTTTACGTGAACCTGGGAGGACGCATCTACAGGGACTGGGAGGAGATCACCCCCGAGGAGATCTTCACGAAGGTGCGGGAGGGGGAGGCCTTTCCCACCACCAGCCAGCCTTCCCCTGAGGATTTCCAGCGGGCCTACCGGGAGGCCCTGCAGGAGGCCGACCACGTGCTTTCCATCCACATCTCGGCCAAGCTCTCGGGAACGGTGCAGTCCGCCCTTCTTGCGGCGCAAAACTTTCCCGAGCGGATCACCGTCTTTGACAGCCAGGCCGCTTCCTTGGGGATAGGCATGATGGTCCTGCGGGCCCACGAGCTCTTGCAAGCGGGCCAGGCTCTGCCGGAGGTCATCCGCGAGCTTGAGCGCATCCGCCAGGACCACTTCGTGCGCTTCAGCGTGGCCACCCTGGAGTTTTTGAAGCGAGGGGGGCGCATCGGCGGGGCCCAGGCCCTGTTGGGCACCCTCCTGGGCATCAAGCCCATCCTGACCCTGAAGGAAGGCCGGGTGGAGGCGGCGGGCCGGGCCCGGGGGGAAAAGAAGGCCAGGGAGGAGATCCTCAAGGACTTCCAGGCCTGGGCCAGGGGACGGGAGCGCATCCGGGCCTACTTCCTCTACAGCGCCGAGGCAAGCGCCGTGAGGGAACTGAAGGAAATGGTTCTGGCCTCGGGCCTTCCCGTGGAGGAGGCCCTGGTGAGCGAGCTGGGAGCGGTGATCGCCAGCCACACCGGGCCCGGCACCTACGGGTTCTATGCCTACAGCCTCTAATGTAGCCTTCGTGGCCGACTCCACCTTAGGCCTGAGCCCGGAAGAGGCCTTAAAGCAGGGTATTCACGTGGTGCCCCAGCAGGTGATCTGGGGGAATAGAACCCTCCGCGACCAGCTGGCCATCGCCGACGAGGAGGTCCTGGACCTCCTGCGCCGAGGGGAGCGGCTTTCCACCAGCCAGGTAGCCCTCGAGGACCTGCGCTCCACCTACGAAACCCTCCTGCAAACCCACGAGCGGGTGCTTTCCGTCCACGTGTCCGGCCACCTCTCGGGGACCGTGGCCACCGCCATGGCGGTGGCCCGGGAGTTCGGGGAAAGGGTCAAGGTGCTGGATTCCTGGTCCCTGAATGGGGGCCTCCTCTTGGTGCTGGAGGAAGCCCGCCGGCTTCTAAGAAGAGGGGTGGCCTGGGAACACCTGGAGGAAGCCCTTGCCCCCTACCGGGAGAGGGTGCGGGGCTATGTCCTCCCCGAAACCCTTATCTACCTGCACCGCTCCGGGCGGATCTCCGGCCTGCAAAGGTTCATGGGCGGGCTTCTCAGCATCCTTCCGGTGCTGGAGGTCAAGGGGGGCCGGGTCCTGGCTGGCCCGCGGGTGCGGGGCCTCAAGGAGGGCCTGCGCAGGCTGGTGGAGCTCTTCCGCCGGGACTTCCCGGATGGGGGACCCGTCTACCTGGCCCATGCGGGCAACCTGGAGGGCGCCAGGACCTTGGGCGAGGCCCTGAGGGCGGAAGGCGTGGAGGTCTTGGGCACCTTGCGGGCAGGAGCTGCGGTGAGCGTCCACGCGGGCCCGGGCACCGTGGCCCTCTTCGCCGGGCCCAGGGGGTGAAGCATGCGGGCAGTGGTGCAACGGGTTTCCGAGGCCTTCGTGGAGGTGGACGGCGAGGAGGTGGGCAGGATCGGCCTCGGGCTTCTGGTCCTCCTGGGGGTGGGGCACGGGGACACGGTGGAGGACGCCCTTTACCTGGCGCGCAAGATCGTGGCCCTGCGCATCTTCCCCGACGAGGCCGGAAAGATGAACCTCTCCCTCAAGGAGGTGGGCGGGGAGGTGCTCCTCGTGAGCCAGTTCACCCTTTACGCGGACACCCGCAAGGGAAACCGACCCTCCTTTGTCCAGGCGGCCCCGCCCGATCTGGGCAAGCGCCTCTACGAGGCGGCCATAGAGGCCTTCCTGCAACAGGGCGTGCACGTGGAAACCGGGGTCTACGGGGCCCACATGCGGGTGCACCTGGTGAACGATGGCCCCGTGACCCTCATCCTGGACTCGGAGGCGAAGGCGGAGAGGTTCAGGAGCCGCTGATGGGCTGGGGAGTCCCGAAGAGGTACCCCTGGGCAAACCGGTACCCAAGGCGCAACAACCAGTCCCGCTGCACCTCGGTTTCCACCCCTTCCGCCACCAGTTCCAACCCCAGCTCCCGGGCCAGGCTTAAGGAGGCCCGCAGGACCGCATGGGATTTGGGATTTTGCCCAAGCCCGGCGGTGAAACCCCGGTCCATCTTGACCATGCAGAAGGGGTGTTGGATCAAGGTGTTGAGGGAGGCGTAGCCCTGGCCAAAGTCATCCAGGACCAGCCCAAACCCCATTTCCACCAGCTCCTTTAGCACCTCCTCCACCCCTTGGGCCAGGGCGTACTCGGTGATCTCAAACCGCACCCCCTTGCCCCGCAGGCGGGAGGCCACCTCCAGGAACCGGGGGTCGCGCAGGGTCTGCGGGGAAAGGTTCACGTGCCAGACGCTACTCTCGGGCAGGGTCTCCACCCGGCGGAGCACGTAAAGGTCCAGCTCCCGGATCAACCCGGTTTCCTCCGCCAGGGGGATAAAGGCCCCCGCAGGCCAGAAGCCTCCCTCCCTGGGCCAGCGCACCAGCACCTCCGTGGCCACGGCCTCGAGGGTGGAAAGATCCACGATGGGCTGGCCGAACAGGATCAACCGGCCTTCCCGCAGGGCTTCCTCCAGGGCGGCCAGGACCTCCACCCGCTCCATGTAGGCCGCCTCCAGCTCCCGGTTGAAGTAAGCGATCCCCCGGCCCTTCTTGGCCTCCCGCAGGGCAAGGTCCGCCCGCCGGAGGAGTTCGCCCAGGTTCCGCCCGTCGCAGGGGTAGGCCACCACCCCCACGGAGATCCCCAGCTTGGCCTTTTCCAAGGCGCTTGGGGCGCTGGCCTCTAAGGCCCTCGTGAGGTCCTGGTAGAACCCCAGGACCCTTCCCGGTTCAAGGGGAAGCACAAAGAGGAACTCGTCATCCCCCAAGCGGTAAAGCTCCCCACCCTTGGGAAGGAGTTCCGCCCAGGCCCGGGCCGCTGCCGCGAGAAGCATATCCCCCACCTTCCGGCCATGCGTCTGGTTGTTTTCCCCAAAGCTGTTGAGATCCGCCAGCACCAGGCTGAGGGTTTCCTCCCTTTCCCGCCAGGCTTCCTCCAAAAATGCGCGGTTGGGCAGGCCGGTAAGGGGATCGTGGTAGCGGAGGTACCGGGCCTGCACCTGGGCCCGCTCCCAGGAGAAAACCATCTCCAGCCAACGGGCCAGGAAACGGAAGGGATCCAGGGCCTCCTCAGGGAAAGGAGCCTGGAAGGCATCCAGGTACAGGGCCCCGATGGCTTCCCCCTCCACCTCGAGGCGGGCGTAAAGGGTTTCCTTAAGCTCCCCAAAACGCCCCCTTTGCCTAAGGATCCCCCCCTTTTCCGGGGGCAGGTGCCGGAGGAACTCCCCAAGCACCGCTCCCGACACCCGGCCCTGCGAAGCCTGGGCCTGTAGGGCGTAAACCTCCTCGGGAGCAAGGCGCACCTCCTTTAGCCCGGGGTCATGCCCCGTAAGGGCCACGAAGGAGAAGCTCCCGTCCTGGTTTCGTAAAAGGAGGCTTCCCGCCTCCGCCCCCGGGATGGCTTCCAGGACCCTGTCCAGAAAGTGCTGGAAGAAGGAGCGGCCCATCCCCTCCTGCAAAAAGCGCTCCAGCATCTGGATGAGCACCTGCTGGATGCGGTAAAGGCTCCACTCCCGGGTGATGTTCCGCCCCGTGGAGGAGTAGGCCACCACCTGGCCCCTAAGGTCCCGTATGGGGGTGAGGATTTTGTGCTCCACCACCAGGCGCCCATCCTTGCGGCGGTTATAGAAGAGGCTCTGAAATACTTGGCCTCGCTGCAAGGTGTCCCAAAGGTGCCGGTAGAAAGCCTCCGGGTGCTTCCCCGACTTGAAGATGCGGGGATTCTGCCCCAGGACCTCCGAAGGAGAATAGCCCGTCTGGGTATATAGCGCCGCGTTGGCGTAGGTGATGCGCCCTTCCAGGTTCGTGATGAAGATGGCCTCCGGCACCTGCTCCACCACCTGGGAAAGGAGATGGGCCAAGGCTTGGGCACGGAAGCGCTCCAAGGCCTTCCCCGCCGAATAAGCCAGGTCCTGGAGGAGGGCCACCTCCTCCGGGTCAAAGGCATCGGGCTCGGGGGCGTAAACGTTGAGCGTCCCGAAGACCCTTTCCCCTATTCGCAAGGGAAAAGCGGCGCTGGAGGCAAAGCCAAAGCGCTGGGCCCGAAGGCGCCAAGGGCCGTAGTTTGGGTCCGTGCCCACATCCCTCAGCACCTGGGGCTTGCCCAGGCGGATGGCCCTTCCCGTGGGACCCTGACCCTCGGGGGTTTCGTCGTGGCGCACCACCAGTCCCTCCAGGTACCCCACCGCCCCCGCCCCTTCCAGAGGGCGCACCCGGCCGTCGGGCAGGGCCTCCCCCACCCAGGCCAGGGCGTATCCCTCCTCCACCAGCAAACCACACAGGCGCTGGAAATACTCGGCCTCGTCCTGGGCCTCAAGGGCCACCTGGCTGGCCCGGTGCAAAACCCTGGCCGCCCTCTCCGCCCGCTCCCTGAGCACCGCCAGGGCTAGAAGGCCCGCGGCCATCTCTAACGTGGCCTTGACTGTTGTGGAGAGCCTCACCCCGGGCTCCAGGTACAGGTTCAAGACCCCGAGAACCCGCTTTCCCACCTTGAGGGGAAGGATGGCGTGGCCGTGGGGAGGCATCCCCGGGTAGGTGATCTCGTGGGCCTCATCCACCTCAGGGATCCAGAGGGGCTCCTCCGTGAGCCCCACCCGCCCGCACAGGCACCGGCCCAAGGGCAAAAGGGCACAGGCGGTCTTCAAGGGTTCGTCCAGACGGTACTCCGCCACCAGGTGGAGGCCTTCCCCCCGCTTGAGGAAGATGGCCCCTTTTGTCTGTAGGGGAAGCCAAGGCACCTCTAGGAGGGCCTGGAGGAACTCCCGCAACCTCGCCTGTAAGGGAGCCTCCTTTAGGAGGATCCGGGAAAGCTCGAGGGTTAACGGTCGTGTAAGGATTTATGTGTAAGGGTCCGTGTTTAATAGGGGGGCACACCTTAGCACGAGGAGGTGCCCCGTGGACCAGGATACCTTGCGAATCTTGCTGAGGGAAGCGGTGCGGGAGACGGTGGCCGAGGTTTTGCAGACGGTTCTGGAGTTGGACCGGACGGCCTTCTTGCAGGTGCACGGAGGCCGCAGGAACGGCTACTACCCCCGCAAGCTGGAGACCGCCTTTGGCCAGGTGGACCTGAAGGTCCCTAGGGATCGGGAATCTCGGTATTACCCGGCTTTCCTTAAGCCCTACGTCCGCCGCCTGGTGGACGTGGGGGAAGTGGCGGTAGCCCTTTACGCCGCCG
>NZ_AUIW01000017.1 GCF_000423905.1 Thermus antranikianii DSM 12462
TACCGCCACTTCCCCCACGTCCACCAGGCGGCGGACGTAGGGCTTAAGGAAAGCCGGGTAATACCGAGATTCCCGATCCCTAGGGACCTTCAGGTCCACCTGGCCAAAGGCGGTCTCCAGCTTGCGGGGGTAGTAGCCGTTCCTGCGGCCTCCGTGCACCTGCAAGAAGGCCGTCCGGTCCAACTCCAGAACCGTCTGCAAAACCTCGGCCACCGTCTCCCGCACCGCTTCCCTCAGCAAGATTCGCAAGGTATCCTGGTCCACGGGGCACCTCCTCGTGCTAAGGTGTGCCCCCCTATTAAACACGGACCCTTACACATAAATCCTTACACGACCGGGTGGAGAGGGAGGTGACCCCGCTATGCGAAAGGGTCTGCTTTCTCTGGCTGTCCTTTTTCTGGCCGCATGTGCTCCTCAGGTGACGACCAAGGTAGACTCGGGACTTTCACCGGATAATCCCTATGCCACCTATACGGGTCCTAGGGCAAAGGTCGTGGTTGCCTCGTTTTCATGCAAAGCGGAGAAGTGTGGACCCGGTGTGGATTCTTCTCAGGTTGGTGCGGCTGTTTTGGGTAAGCTGTTTGGAATAGAGGTTTCAACGAGCCGAGGAGACGTGGGAGCTGGGATTTCTGATATGCTCACCACGGCGCTGATTAACACCAATCATTTTATCGTGTATGAACGGTCCGTCCTCGAGCAACTACAGAAAGAAGCAGGTATAGGCAACCAAGTTCAGCAACTTCAGGGCGCGGAAATCCTCATTACTGGAACCATCACCGCCTTTGAGCCCGATGCTAGTGGTACACGGGGTGGGGGCGGTGGACTCTTGGGGGGTCTACTAGGTGCGGTGGCGGGCGGCCAGAAGAAGGCCTATGTGGCTGTGGATTTCCGAGCGGTTGATGTCCGCACGGGGGCCGTGGTGGCCGCTTTCCGCGTGGAAGGGGAGGCTTCCGATACCGACTTTGGCGGCCTGCTTGGTGCCCTGGTACCCGGGGCCGCCCTGGGCGGGGCCCTAAGCCAGTATCAAAAGACCCCCATGGGTAAGGCCCTTGCGGTCATGGTGAGCAAAGCGGTGGAGGAGCTCATCCGGCGCATACCCCCCTCCTACTTTAAGTACGGTCCGGACGGCCAGCCCCTGCCCCAAAAGGGCTAGGAAGGCCCGTCTTCGCGGGGATGGCGGCCACCCTTGGCCGCCATCCCCCTTCTTGACAACGAGAACAGGCTGGGGCATCCTGTATACAGGATGCAGACCCTAGGCTTTCGCCGGCCCAACCAGGTGCGGGAGGCCGTGTACCGGCACCTCAAGGACCTTCTCCTCTCCGGGCGGTTCGCCCCTGGGGAAAGGCTTTCCGAGCCCCTCTTGGCCCAGGAGCTCGGGGTTTCCCGCACCCCCGTGCGGGAGGC
The DNA here is from genome assembly GCF_000423905.1 of Thermus antranikianii DSM 12462. Taxonomy (NCBI): domain Bacteria; kingdom Thermotogati; phylum Deinococcota; class Deinococci; order Thermales; family Thermaceae; genus Thermus; species Thermus antranikianii. The sequence continues at coordinate 1,405 of NZ_AUIW01000017.1, forward strand.
CCTCATGCGCCTTGCCGAGGAGGGCTTGGTGGAGCTGGTGCCGGGCCGGGGGGCCAGGGTGCGGATCTTCAGCCCGGAGGAGGTGGAGGAGGTCTACGGGGTGCGGGCCCTTCTAGAAGGGGAGGCGGCCCGGGAGGCGGCCCTTAGGGCCACCCCTTGGGAGCTTGCCGACCTCGAGGCCCGCCTTAAAGCCATTGACGAAGCTCCCCCTGAGGACTACCCCGAGCAGATGCGCCGGGACCTGGAGTTCCACCGGGCCTTGGTGCGGCTTTCCGGGAACAAGACCCTCTACCGCCTCTACGAGGACCTCCTTTCCAGCTTGGCCCTGGTCCGGAGCGCCCTGCCCACCCTTTCCCAGGAGGAGACCACCCGCAAGGAGCACCAGGCCATCCTCGAGGCCCTGAGGAGGCGGGACCCTGAAGGGGCCAAAAGGGCGGTGGAGGCCCACGTGTACCGGTTCCGCGACCTGGTGGTGGCCAGGCTTAGGAAAGGAGGGATATGAACCTGGATTTGTTCTATCGGCAGGCGGTGCTTTCCGTGGCCGGGAACCCCAAGGTGGAGGCCCTCATCAAGACCCGGGCCAGAAGCCTGGTGCGGCGCTATGTGGCGGGGGAGACCTTGGAGGAAGCCCTCTTGGTAGCGGAGAGACTGGAGGCCCAGGGGGTCCACGCCATCTTGGACCTCCTGGGAGAAATGGTGAGAAGCGAGGAGGAGGCCCGCGCTTTCCAGAAGGGGATCCTGGAGCTCATCCGGGCGGTGGCCGGGCGCCCCTGGCCCAAATACGTGTCCTTAAAGCTTACCCAGCTTGGGCTGGACCTCTCCGAGGCTCTGGCTTTAGAACTTCTTCGGGAAATCCTTAAGGAGGCGGAGCCCAAGGGGGTCTTCGTGCGGATAGACATGGAGGACTCTCCCCGGGTGGAGGCTACCCTGCGCATCTACAAGGCCTTGCGGGAGGAGGGCTTCAGCGGGGTGGGGGTGGTTTTGCAAAGCTACCTGTTCCGCACGGAAAAGGACTTCTGGGAGCTACTCCCTTACCGGCCCAACCTGCGCCTGGTGAAGGGAGCCTACCGGGAGCCCAAGGAGGTGGCCTTCCAGGATAAGCGCCTCATCGACGCCGAGTTTTTGCACCTGGGGAAGCTAGCCCTGAAGGAAGGGCTTTACGTGGCCTTCGCCACCCACGATCCCAGGCTCATCGCTGAGGTGAAGCGGTACACCGGGGCCATGGGCATCCCCAAGGACCGCTTTGAGTTCCAGCTCCTCTACGGGGTGCGCCCCGAGGAACAAAGGCGCCTGGCCCAGGAGGGCTACACCGTGCGGGCCTACGTGCCCTACGGCACCCACTGGTACCCCTACCTAAGCCGGCGCATCGCCGAACGACCCGAAAACCTGTTTTTGGTGCTAAGGAGCCTCCTAGGAGGCTAAAGGAAAAGGAGGTAAGGCATGACGGTGGAACCTTTCCGCAACCAGCCCATAGAAACCTTCCAGACGGAGGAGGCCAAGCGGGAGATGCGGGAGGCCTTAAGGCGGGTCAGGGCCGAGTTTGGCCGCCATTATGGCCTCTACATCGATGGGGCCTGGGTGGATACCCAGGAGAAGATCCAGTCCCTAAACCCCTCGGCCCCGAGCGAGGTGGTGGGGAGCACCGCCAAGGCGGGGCTTTCCGAGGCGGAAGCCGCTCTGGAGGCGGCCTGGAGAGCCTTTAAAACCTGGAAGGACTGGCCCCAGGAGGACCGGAGCCGCCTCCTCCTAAAGGCGGCGGCCCTCATGAAAAGGAGGCGGCGGGAGCTGGAGGCCACCTTGGTCTACGAGATCGGCAAGAACTGGCTCGAGGCCAGCGCCGAGGTGGCCGAGGCCATCGACTTTCTGGAGTACTATGCCCGCCAGGCCCTCAAGTACAAGTACCCCTCCGTGGAGGTGGTGCCCTACCCCGGGGAGGATAACGAAAGCTTTTACATACCCTTGGGGGCTGGGGTGGTCATCGCCCCCTGGAACTTTCCCATCGCCATCTTCACCGGCATGCTGGCTGGGCCCGTGGCGGTGGGGAACACCGTGGTGGCCAAGCCCGCGGAGGACACGGTGGTCATCGCCGCCAAGGTCTTTGAGATCCTTCACGAGGCAGGCTTCCCCCCAGGGGTGGTGAACTTCCTACCTGGCAAGGGAAGCGAGGTGGGGGCTTATCTGGTGGAGCATCCCAGGACCCGGTTCATCAACTTCACCGGGAGCCTCGAGGTGGGGCTTTGGATCCACGAGAGGGCGGCCAAGCTGGCCCCGGGCCAGCGCTGGATCAAGCGGGTATTCCTGGAGCTCGGTGGCAAGGACGCCATCATCGTGGATGAAACCGCCGATTTTGACGCGGCCACCGAGGGGATCCTCATCTCCGCCTACGGCTTCCAGGGGCAGAAGTGCTCGGCAGCAAGCCGGCTCATCGTCACGGAGAAGGCCTTTGAGCCCTTGATGGAAAGGGTCTTGAAGCGGGCCGAGCGCCTGGTGGTGGGCCCGGCCGAGGAGAACCCCGACCTGGGCCCTGTGGCCAGCCAAGCCCAGGAGAAAAAGGTCCTTTCTTACATCGAGATCGGCAAGGGAGAAGGCCAGCTGGTCCTTGGGGGAAGGCGCCTGGAAGGGGAGGGCTACTTCATCGCCCCCACCATCTTCACCGAGGTGTCCCCCACGGCCAGGATCGCCCAGGAGGAGATCTTCGGCCCCGTGCTTTCCGTGATCCGGGTAAAGGACTTCGGGGAGGCCCTCGAGGTGGCCAACAACACGGTCTACGGCCTCACGGGTGGGGTTTACTCCCGCAAGCGGGAGCACCTGGAGCGGGCCAGGCGGGAGTTCCACGTGGGGAACCTTTACTTCAACCGCAAGATCACCGGGGCCCTAGTAGGGGTACAACCCTTCGGCGGCTTCAACCTTTCCGGCACCGACACCAAGGCCGGGGGGCCCGATTACCTCCTGCACTTCCTGCAGATGAAGACGGTGGCCGAAAGGTTCTGAGGCTTCCTTGATGCCCGGCTCCCCCTGGACGCCAGGGGGGGGCTTGAGCTATTCTGGGAACATGAGCCCGCTTCCCGCCCTTTGGTGGCCCGGTTAGGTCCCCGGGGGCGGATGGGCGTGTTTCCCCGGGGCTAGGCCCCGGGGTTTTTGTAAGGAGCGGCATGGAAACCATAAGGCCTTTTCGCAAAACCCTCTTGGCGGACCTGGAAACCCCGGTGACCGCTTACCTGAAGCTTTCGGAGAAGGCCCCGGTGAGCTTTCTTTTGGAGTCGGTGGAGCGGGGAAGGCAAAGCCGCTTTTCCATCATCGGGGTGGGGGCCCGGCGCACCTTCCGCCTGAAGGACGGGATTTTCACCGTAAACGGGGAAAGGGTGGAAACCCGGGATCCCTTGCGCACCCTTTATGAGGCGGTTCATGCTCCCATGGAGCGGCATCCCGACCTGCCCCCCTTCTTTGGGGGGGTGGTGGGGTACGCCGCCTACGACCTCATCCGCTACTACGAGCGCCTGCCCTCCCTCAAGCCCGACGACCTGGGCCTCCCCGACCTCCTCTTCGTGGAGCCCGAGGTGGTGGCGGTCTTTGACCACTTGAAAAACCTCCTGCACCTGGTGGCCCCGGGGCGGGGCCTCGAGGAGGCCGAAGCCCGCCTTCTTTGGGCCGAGAAAAAGCTTAAGGGTCCCTTGCCGGGGGTGCCGGGGGAAAGGCCGGGGGGGAGGGCCCGCTTTGAGCCCGACATGAGCCGGGAGGAGTACTTAAGGGCGGTGGAAAGGGCTTTGGAGTACATCCGCGCCGGGGACATCTTCCAGGTGGTCCTTTCCTTACGGCTTTCCTCCCCTCTTACCGTGCACCCCTTTGCCCTATACCGGGCCCTGAGGAGCGTGAACCCTAGCCCTTACATGGGCTACCTGGATCTGGGGGAGGTGGTCTTGGTTTCGGCGAGCCCCGAAAGCCTCCTCCGCTCCGATGGCCGCAAGGTGGTCACCAGGCCCATCGCCGGCACCCGGCCCCGGGGGAGGGACGAGGAGGAGGATAGAAGGCTTGCGGAGGAGCTTCTAAAGGACGAGAAGGAAAGGGCCGAGCACGTGATGCTCCTGGACCTTTCCCGCAACGACATCGGCCGGGTTGCCGCCTTTGGCACGGTGCGGGTCCTGGAGCCCTTGCACGTGGAGTACTACTCCCATGTGATGCACCTGGTGTCCACGGTGGAAGGGGTGTTGGCGGAGGGCAAGACCCCCTTGGATGCCCTGGCCAGCGTCCTCCCCATGGGCACGGTTTCGGGAGCCCCCAAGATCCGGGCCATGGAGATCATCGAGGAGCTGGAGCCCCACCGCCGGGGACCCTATGGGGGAAGCTTTGGGTATCTGGCCTACGACGGGGCCATGGACGTGGCCTTGACCCTGCGCACCTTCGTGATCGCCAAGGGTTGGATGCACGTGCAGGCGGGGGCGGGCATTGTGGCGGACTCGGTGCCGGAAAGGGAGTACGAGGAGTGCTGGAACAAGGCGAAGGCCCTTTTGAAGGCGGTAGAGATGGCGGAGGAGGGGCTATGAGGGTTTTGGTGATCGACAACTACGATAGCTTCACCTACAACCTGGTCCAGTACCTGGGGGAGCTTGGGGCAAGCCCCGTGGTTTGGCGGAACGACCGGTTCGCCCTCGAGGAGGTGGAGGCCTTAAATCCCGACCGCATCCTCATAAGCCCGGGTCCCTGCACCCCCTTGGAGGCCGGGCTTTCCCTTGCCCTGATCGGCCGCTACGCCCCCCGCTACCCCATCCTGGGGGTCTGCCTGGGGCACCAGGCCATCGGCATGGCCTTCGGGGGCAAGGTGGTGCCCGCCCCGGTGATCATGCACGGAAAGGTGAGCGAGATCCACCACGACAGCACCGGTATTCTCCGGGGTCTTCCCAATCCCTTCCCCGCCACCCGCTACCACTCCCTGGTGGTGGAGGAGGTGCCGGAAGACCTCTTGGTCAACGCCTGGGTGGAGGAGGCGGGGAAGAAAACGGTGATGGGCTTCCGCCACCGCCAGTACCCCACCCACGGGGTGCAGTTCCACCCGGAAAGCTACCTGACGGAAGCGGGTAAGATCATCCTTAAGAACTTTCTGGAGGACCCATGGAGGCAGTGAAAAAGGCGCTTTTGGGCGAGGTGCTCACCGAGGAGGAGGCCCACGGCCTCATGCAGGCCATGATGGCTGGGGAGCTTTCCCCCGTGCAGGTGGCGGGGGTGCTCACCGCCATGGCCCTGAGGGGGGAGACCCCCTCGGAGATCGCCGCCATGGCCCGGGCCATGCGGGAAGCGGCCCGGCGTATTCCCGTAAGCCGCAGGCCGCTTTTGGACATCGTGGGCACCGGGGGGGACCACAAGGGGCTTTTGAACCTCTCCACCCTGGGTGCCCTGGTGGCGGCGGCGGGAGGGGTGGCGGTGGCCAAGCACGGAAACCGGGCGGCCAGCTCAAGGGCGGGCTCGGCGGACCTCCTCGAGGCCCTGGGGGTCAACCTGGAGGCTCCCCCCGAGCGGGTGGGGGAGGCCATTGAGGCGCTGGGTTTTGGTTTCCTCTTCGCCCGGGTTTTCCACCCCGCCATGCGCCACGTGGCCCCCGTGAGGGCCGAGCTGGGTATTCGCACCGTGTTCAACCTTCTGGGCCCCCTCACCAACCCTGCGGGGGCCGACCGGTATGTGCTTGGGGTCTTTAGCCCCCGGTGGCTTGCCCCCATGGCCGAGGCCCTGGGGCACCTGGGGGCCAAGGGGCTGGTGGTCCACGGGGAGGGGGCGGACGAGCTCATCCTGGGGGAGAACCAGGTGGTGGAGGTGGGGAAGGGAGCCTACACCCTGGTCCCCGAGGAGGTGGGGCTGGAAGCTTACCCCCTCGAGGCCCTAAGGGGGGGCTCCCCAGCGGAGAACGCCGAGCTGGCCAAAAGGATCCTAAGGGGGGAGGAAAAAGGCCCTCACGCCCAAGGGGTGGCCCTGGCGGCGGGGGCGGGCTTCTACGCGGCGGGCAAGGTGGCCACCCTGCGGGAGGGGGTGCGCTTGGCCCAGGAGGTTCTGGCCTCCGGGGAGGCCTACGGGCTTTTGGAGCGGTATGTGGCGTTCTTGAAGGGGTAGAGGCCGAGTTGGTAGTGACGGCTACGTGAAAGGGTACCCTGACCCTAGGGGAGTGTGGGCTTAGAGATGCGGGGATCGCTTCCCGAGTGGTATATTCTGGAGAAGGATGCGGGAGCAAACGCATTGCGTACTCGGGGGGTAGAACAGAATGTCTCTCAATGAGGCCGAAACCCGTGCCCGGTTGGTAGACCCCAAACTCAAGGCGGCGGGTTGGACCGACCGGGAAGTTAACCGTGAGTTTTGGTATTCAACCAACTACCTGTATGCACCGGGGAAAATTCTCCTTGTAGGTGACAAAGCACGTCGTGGTAAGCCCAAGCGGGTGGACTACCTTCTGCGCTACACCGATGGTTTTCCCATCGCCGTTGTGGAAGCAGAGCCGGAAGGAAGCCCCCCAGAGGCAGGCTTGGAGCAGGCTAAGCGCTATGCCCAAGATCTAGGGCTTGCCTTTGCCTACGCTACCAATGGGCACCGGATTCTTGAGTACGACTTTTTCACCCACACAAGCCGCGAACTCACGGCCTTTCCTACCCCAAAGGAGCTTTGGGAGCGCTGGACTCTCAATACAGGTCTGCAACAGCCAACCCCTGGGAGCCTAAGAGAAGCGCCCGCCGTGTATGGTCTGCCCGTTTCCGGCAATCCGCTTCTTCATCCCTACTGCCCTGAGGATCGTTGCGGTAAACGGCCCCACTATTTCCAAGAACGCGCTGTGCGCGAGGTCATTCTGCGCATCATGCGGGGTCAGAAGCGCATTCTCCTTACCATGGCTACGGGAACGGGAAAAACCTTCGTAGCCTTGCAGATCGTTTGGAAGCTTCTTAAATCCAAGTGGCTTCAGCAGCGCCATCCCGAGCGGCCCGCGCGAGTGCTTTTTTTAGCGGACCGGGTGGTACTCCGTAACCAGGCTTACAATACATTTTCCCCTTTTTCCACTGGTGACAGCGAGCCCCGGTACCTTATTGAGGGGGAACCTCTTAGCTTAAACCGCGACCTGTACTTTGGTATCTACCAAACCCTTTGGAGCCCCACTGAGGATGGCAGACGCCTTTATGAAAAGTTCCCACCGGACTTTTTTGATCTCGTCATCATTGACGAGTGCCACCGTTCTGGCTGGGGTACCTGGCGGGAAATCCTCGAGCACTTCGGCTCGGCCATTCACCTCGGCATGACCGCTACGCCGAAGCAAGACGAAAACGTTGACACTTACGCGTATTTCTGTGCCGAAGAGCCCGAGATAGCTATTGATCCCCAGGATCCCAGCCGTGGCACATGGCGTCCACCCGCCTTTCAATACAGCCTTGGCCAAGGTATAGAAGATGGGTTTCTGGCCACCTACAAGGTTCACCGGGTCCGCACCACCTTGGATGCCAACGGCTTGCGTTTAGAAGATGCGATTGAGCAGGGGGCCGATGTCTTTATCCCGGAGGACGTTGAGCCCCGGGAAATCTACACTACGCCTCAGTTTGAGCGGGAGATCACGGTACCTGACCGGACCAGGGCCATGGTCAAGCATTTGGCGGGGCTATTGCGGCGGTTTGGACCCATGGAAAAGACCATGGTCTTTTGCGTGGATATGGAGCATGCCCGGTTGGTGGCGCGCCTATTACAGGACGAGTTCGGACCCGAAACGGGCCTGGATAACTATGCTGTCCCTATCGTCTCGGAAGAGGGGGAAGAGGCCCTTCGCTGGCTAGAAGCCTTTGCGGACTCCACCAAAAAGGCTCCTGTGGTGGCGACTACAGCGGAACTGCTTTCCACCGGCGTGGACGTTCCCTCATGCCGAAACATCGTCTTCATGAAGACGATTTCTTCTCCTGTTTTGTTCAAGCAGATCATTGGCCGTGGAAGCCGACTGGACCCCGCAACGGACAAATACTGGTTCCGCATCATTGACTTTACCGGCGCCACACGCCTCTTTGACCAGTGGGATCGTCCGCCGGGACCACCCCCAGAAGTTCCCAAAGGTCCCTTTACTGCCCGGCTGGAAGGGGTTGTGGTTCACGCTCATACAAAGGAACTGTTGGTGGGTGCTTCCGTAAGCGTTCGGATGGGCCCCAATATCCAGCAAGGCCCCATTCGGACGGATGGCGAAGGACGGTTCGTCTTTGAACGCCTTCCCGGAGGGACCCTTACCGTCATAGTCCGTGCCCCACGTTTTGCTCAGCGCGAGCTTAGGGTAGACGCGTTGGCCGACGAGACGGTTTTCGTGGAGGTGTCCCTAAAGCCGGAAACAAAGAGCGCGCGAAAAATCCGGGTGGAGGGACTTCAGGTTACGATTGCCGATGAGGCCATCTTCACCATTGACGCTACCGGGCAACAGCTTTCGCTGACGGAGTACCAGGCCTATACCCGCCAGCGGGTGCGCCAGCATGCTCCCACGCTCTCGGATCTACGTGGGATCTGGGTGGATTCCAACAGGAGGCGACGCTTCCTTGAGGACCTACGCAACGTCAGCATTCACCCCGAGCTTCTTGCTGAGGTGGAAGGGAATACGGAAGCGGATGCCTTTGACCTGCTGGCCCATATCGCCTTTGGCGCTCCCGTGCGCACCCGTGGCGAGCGGGCCACAGCCTTCCTTAATCGCGAGCAAGCCTTCCTCAGGCGGCATCGCGCTGAAGCCCGCGAGGTTATCCTTGAACTGTTGGACAAGTACCGGGCTGGTGGTATTGAGCAGCTTGAGCCTGAAATCTTTGGTGTTTCCCCCTTTAGGGAGTGGGGGGGAGCAGTTAAGCTTAGCCGGTGGTTTGAGGGTCTTGATGGGTTAAGGATGGCTCTAAAGGAGATGAGAGAGCGGCTCTATCCAATCTGGGAGGTGAAGCAGTGACAAGGGCGCCCCAAACCCGGGAGAAGCTAGCTAACGACATCTGGCGAGCCTGCGACATACTCCGCCGCGATAACAACTGCGGTGGGGTCATGGAGTACGTGGAACATCTTTCGTGGTTGCTTTTCTTGCGTTTTCTGGATGCACAGGAAGAGGAATGGGAAAGCCAAGCCCTTCTTGCTGAGCGAGAGTATCAACCGGTTATTGAGAAGCCTTACCGGTGGAGGGATTGGGCTACCAAGGATTGGCCACCGGACGAACTCTTGAGTTTCGTCCATGGGCAGCTCATCCCCTACCTTCAGGTGCTAAGCGGTACCCCTTTGCGGGACACGATTCGCGGCGTCTTTTCCGAGCGCAACGTAATCGTTTGCGCATCCCCATACAACCTCAAGGATGTGCTTAGCATCATCAACAGCATTGACTTCCACAGCCAGGACGATATCTTCACAGTATCCCAGGTTTACGAGGAGTTGCTCCGCCGACTGGGCAATGAAAACCGGCTGGCTGGGGAGTTCTACACCCCGCGCCCAGTGGTACGTTTCGTTGTGGAGGTCACCAACCCCCAGATTGGGGAGACGGTGTATGACCCTGCTTGTGGCACCTGCGGCTTCTTGGCGGAAGCCTACCTTTGGATGCAGCGGCAGGAGCGGACCCTCGAGGACCACAAAACCCTTCAGGAACGCACCTTCTTCGGACAGGAAAAGAAGCCCGTACCAGCCCTCTTAGGGGTTATGAACATGGTCCTGCATGGTGTCACGGCGCCTCACATCCTGCGCAAGAACACCTTGGAGGAGAACATACGTCAGGTGGTGGGGCATTACGATGTCATCCTGACCAATCCACCCTTTGGCGGCACCGAAGGGCGGCACATCCAGCAGAACTTCCCCGTGCAGTCGCAGGCTACGGAACTCCTCTTTTTGCAGCACATCATGAAGAAACTCAAGCCCCGTGATGGCGCCCGTTGTGGCATGGTGGTTCCTGAGGGCACGCTTTTCCGCACCGGCGCCTTTGCGGAAGTGAAGCGCTCGCTTCTAGAGGAGTTCAACCTGCACACCATTGTTAGCCTGCCGCCTGGAACCTTCGCGCCCTACTCCGATGTAAAGACTGCCCTCCTCTTCTTTGAGCGGCCAGGACCGACGCGGGAGATTTGGTATTACGAGCTTCCACTCCCTGAGGGGTTGAAGAAGTTCAGCAGGGGCAATCCAATCAAGGACGAGCATTTTGAAGAGGCGCGCAGGCTTTGGCAGGCTTGGGATGCCTATCGCAAAGGGCAGGGTTCTCGTGAAGCCTGCCTCTCCGAGCATTCCTGGATCGTACCGGTGGATGAGATCCAGGCCCGCGGGTATGACCTCTCTGCCCGCAACCCCTATCGCAAGGAAACCGAAGCGTTGCCGCCGCCCATGGAGATTGTGGCCAGCCTGCTGGAGCGCGAGCGGGAGATCCTGAGCATTATGGAAGAACTGGACGAACTCCTCGGCAACAACACGGAGGGAGCCGAAGCATGAGCGAGGGACCCTACAAGCTCCCCGAGGGCTGGCGGTGGGTGAGGTTGGGGGAGGTAGCGGACATTCGCTATGGGAAAGCGAAACCCGAACAACCGGGAAGGGTCCCGGTTGTTGGCTCTGGTGGGGTATACGCTCTCACGAACATCCCTTTGGTTTCCTTTCCTACCGTTATTGTTGGTCGCAAAGGTAGTGCTGGCGAAGTTTTTCTGATGGAAGAGCCGTGCTGGCCCTCTGACACGACTTTTTATCTTGTTTGGAAAGTTGAGGTCATACCTAGGTGGATTGCTGCCTGGCTTCAATTCAAGAAGCCTTCTCCAGAAGGCACGACGGCAACGCTTCCCAGTCTTCGGCGAGAAGACTTAGAAGCGCATCTTGTCCCCCTCCCCCCTCTCCCCGAACAACGCCGCATCGTGGCGCGGATTGAGGAGCTGGTGGGGCGGGTCCAGGAGGCCCGGCGCCTGCGGGAAGGCGCGAAGCAGGATGCCGAGCGTCTCTGGCAGGCCGTGCTTGCGGAAACCTTTCCCCGCCCCGGCACCGAGCTTCCCGAGGGTTGGCGGTGGGTGAAGTTGGGGGAGGTGATAGAGCTCAAGAATGGAAAGTTTATCCGTAAGAGTGAGCTTGCGGAATCTGGGCCAGTGCGGGTATATGGTTCCAATGGGGTTATAGGCTATGCCCCCGAAGGGAAAGCGCTGATTGATACGGAAACGCTAGCTATAGGGCGTGTTGGTGCTAGTGGGGTGGTTAACTGGGTCACTCCGCCAGCTTGGATTTCTGACAACGCCATGTATATCGTAGAGTTAGCACAAGATTGTGATATAAAATACTTGTTTTACGTTCTGAAACAAAGCGGGCTGACAGCTCTAGCAAAGCAGGGAGCGCAGCCCTCAATCTCGCAAGAGCAGGTTTATCAGCTCCTCATCCCCCTACCCCCTCTCCCCGAACAACAGCGCATCGTGGCGCATCTGGAGGCGGTGCAGGAGCGTGTAAGGACGCTAAGGGAAGCGCAAGCTCAGATGGAGGCAGAGCTTCGCCAGCTTGAAAGGGCCATTTTAGAGAGGGCCTTCCGTGGCGAACTCTAAGGGCTTCACACCCAGCTCACCGCCCCGAAGGTGTCCTCCCGTCTTGGGCTTGTGGAAAAGAGGACCACGGGTACCCCGGTGTACTCCTCGATGAGCTCCAGGTAGCGCCTTAAGGATGGGGGAAGGTCCTCCCGGCTTCGCACCCCGGAAAGGTCCCCCCAGCCCTCGAGGTCCAGGTAGCGCACGGCCTCGGGGCTCGCCTCCCCGGGCCGGGCCCCATCCAGGTATTCCACCGCCACCTTGACCCTGTCCAACCCGGAGAGCACGTCCAGCTTGGTGATGGCCAGGCCGTCAAAGCCGTTCACCTCACAGGCGTACTTGAGGGCCACCAGGTCGAGCCAGCCTACCCGCCTGGGCCTGCCCGTGGTGGTGCCGTACTCTCCGCCCCTTTCCCTTAAATAATGGGCCAGCTCCCCCTGGAGCTCCGTGGGGAAAGGACCCTCCCCTACCCGGGTGGCGTAGGCCTTGGCCACCCCGTACACCTTGGTGATGGCCTTGTGGTTTAGCCCTGTGCCCACCAGGATGCCTCCCACCGTGGGGTGGGAGCTGGTCACATAGGGGTAGGTGCCGTAGTTGAGGTCCAAAAGGGTGGCCTGGGCCCCCTCAAAGAGAAGCCGCTTGCCCCGCTTCAGGGCCTCCCGCAAGAGGCTTCCGGTGTCCGCCACAAAGGGGGCCAAGATCTCCCGCATCCGATAGAGGTCGGCAAGGGCCTTTTCCTCCGTGTCCCAGCCCGCTTCCCGGGTGGAGTTGGGTTTTTCCAAAAGGAGGCGGCGCACCCGTTCCCTTAACACCTCCTCCTTTAGGAGGTCCCCAGCCCGGATCCCCACCCTCCTGGCCCGGTCGGAGTAGGCGGGGCCGATGCCCCGGCCGGTGGTGCCCACGAAGTTATGGCGGCTTTCCACGTGCTTGTGGTGGGGAAGGACCAGATGGGCCCGTTCCGAAACCAGCACCTGGGGATTGAACCCCTCCTTTCTCAGGGCCGCAAGCTCCTCCTGGAAGCGGAAGGGATCTATGACCATCCCGTCCCCCAGGATGTTCACCGCATGGGGATGGATGACCCCCGAGGGCAGAAGGTTCAGCTTGAAGACCCGCCCCTCCGCCACCACCGTGTGGCCAGCGTTGGCCCCGCCTTGGTAGCGGATCACGTAATCGGCTTCCTGAGCGAGGGCATCCACCACCTTACCCTTGCCCTCGTCCCCCCACTGGGCTCCTATGATGGCGACTCCCGGCATCCCCTTAAAGCTTACGCCAAGCGGAAGGGATTGAAGTCCGTGTCCCGGTCGTAGACGTCAAGCCCTTCCACCCGCTTAAGGAAGCCCACCACCCCGTAGGTGATGGGAAGCATGAGGGCCTCCACCCCCACCTTGAACACGTAGTTGGAGAGGAAGACCGCCCAAAGCACCTCTTTGGGGAAGACCCCGTAGAAGGCCACCAGGAGGAAGATGCCCGTGTCCAACCCTTGGCCCACCAGGGTGGAGGTGAGGGCCCTAAGCCAGAAAAAGCGTCCTTCCGTCTTCACCTTAAGCTTGGCCAGGACGTAGGCGTTGGCGAACTCCCCCACGAAGTAGGCCAGGAGGCTGCCCAGGACGATCCTGGGGGTAAGGCCCAGGAGGAGGCCGAAGGCCTGAGCGAAGCGCTGGCTTTCCTCATCCTTGGGGGCGGGGAGGGCGGCTACCCCCTGGAAGGTGAGGGTGGCCAGGAGGAGGGCAAAAAAGCCGAGCCAAATCACCCGGCGGCTACGCCTATAGCCGTAGACCTCGGTGAGCACATCCCCGAAGATGTAAGCCAAGGGGAAAAGCAGGGTACCGCCGTCAAAGGTAAGGGGCCCCAACACCACCAGCTTGGTGGAGGCCACGTTGGAAACCAAAAGCACGGCGGCGAAGAGAACGGCGATCAGGTCCAGGTACTTCATTCTTCCTCCGGGCGGATGGAAGTGATGAAGGGCAGGTTGCGGTCAAACTGGGCCCGGTCCAGGCCGTAGCCGTAGACGTAGGCGTCCTCGATCTCGAACCCCAGGTAGTGGATGGGCACCTCCACCTGGCGCCGGCTGGGCTTGGAGAGGAGGGCGGCCACCCGCACCGAGGCAGGTTTGCGGGCCTCGAGGTAATCCAGGAGGTAGGAGAGGGTGAGCCCGGTGTCCACGATGTCCTCCACCACGATGACATCCCGGCCGTGGATGGGCAGGCGGAGGTCCTTCAAAAGCTCCACCTCGCCGCTTGTGCGGTAGGCGTTCCCGTAGGAGCTGATGGAGATGAAGTCCAGGGTCAGGGGCAAGGGGATAGCCCTGACCAAGTCGGCCATGAAGATGAAGGCTCCGTTCAGCACGCAGATGAGGTGGGGGGTTTTTCCCTGGTAGTCCTGGGCGATCTGGGCTCCCAGCTCTTTTACCCGCTTCTCTATGGCCTCGGCTGGGATTTGCACGGGTCCGTTCCCCGCAGTGAACATGGCCCTTATTCTACTGGGGTTTCCCGTAAAAGGGCTTCCACCTCCCTTGGCGAAAGTTGCCGCCACTTTCCCGGGGGTAGGTTGCCCAGGCGGATGGGTCCCACCTGGAGCCTGATGAGCCTCTTCACCGGGTAGCCCACGGCCTTCAACATCCTTCGCACCTCCCGCTTCCGGCCTTCCGCCAGGGTGAGGAGGGCACCCCCGGGAGCCGGCCGGCAGGCCAGGGCTCGGGCAGGGCCATCCTCGAGGTCCACTCCCTCTAAAAGCCGCTGACAAATGGCCCAGGGCAGGGTGCCCCTTTCCGTGTAGACCCGGTAGACCTTCCTGACCCCGTAACGGGGGTGGGTGAGGCGGAGGGTCAGGTGGCCGTCGTTGGTGAGGAGGAGGAGCCCCTCCGAGTCCCGGTCCAGGCGGCCTATGGGATGGAGGCCCGGGATATTGGGCAGAAGGTCAAAGACCGTCTTTTGGGCGTAGGGGTCATGGCGGGTGGTGGTGTAGCCCTTGGGCTTGTGGAGGGCCAGGACGATCCTTTCCCGGGGGGGTTCCACCGGTTTCCCGTCCACCTCCACCACGTCCCCCGGGTTCACCTTTTGCCCCAAGACGGCCACCCTACCGTTCACCCGCACCCGGCCTTGGCGGATAAGCTCCTCCGCCTTCCTGCGGCTTCCCATGCCGGCGCGGGCCAGGAAGGCCTGGAGGCGCAGGGGTTTCTCCATGCTAGAACTGGGGTTTGCGCTTTTCCTTAAGCGCCCGTAGCCCTTCTTCCAATGCTTCTCCCTGGAACCCCAAAAACTCCAGGGCCAAGGACACCTCAAAGTGGGGCACGAAGGTGCGGAACCAGTTGTTCAGGGCGTGTTTGGTGAGGCTTAGGGCCTCCTTGGGGCCTTCGGCCAGGCGCGTGGCCACCTCGAGGGCCTTTTCGTACACCTTTTCATCCTCCACGGCCAGGGCCACCAGGCCCAGCCGCTCCGCTTCTTCCCCGGTGAGGGGTTCATTGAGGAGAAGGTGGTACTTGGCCTTGGCCATGCCCACCAGGAGGGGCCACAGGAGGACCGCATGGTCCCCGGCTGCCACCCCAAGCCTAAGGTGACCGTCCAGAAGCCTGGCCTTCTTGCCCACCACCACCACGTCGCTGGCCAGGGCCAAGGCCAGCCCCGCTCCCACCGCCACCCCCTCCACCGCGGCCACCACCGGCCTGGGGAAGTCCATGGGCCCGAGCACCAGCTCCCTCGCTTCCCAAAAGACCCGCATCAAGGTTTGGTGGGAGGAGCGCATCTCCTCAATAAGGGCGAAGGAACCCCCGGCGGAGAAGACCCCACCCTCGCCCCTCAAAAGAACGGCCTTCACGTCCTCGAGCTCCCCTAAGTCCCGCCAGATGCGGGCCAGGTCCCGGTGGGCTTCGGGGCCCAAGGCGTTGAGTTTTCCCCCCCGCAGGGTGATTTCCAGCACCCCGGGCCGGGGCCAGGTGAAGGAAAGGCTGGGGTAACGGCCTTCTAGGTCCATGCCTCCATTCTTTCCCCTGCCGGGTGGTGATACAATCCCCTAGGCATGGCCCTCTATGCGGTGGACAAGCCCCTCCACCTCACCTCCCATGATGCGGTGGAGGAGGCGAGGCGCCTGCTTGGTACCCGCCGGGTGGGGCATACCGGAACCCTGGATCCCCTGGCCACGGGCCTTCTCCTTTTGGTTTCCGACGAGAGCACCAAGCTGGTTCCCTTCCTCTCAGGGGAGGACAAGGAGTACATCGCCTGGGTTTCCTTCGGGGCCACCACCCCTACCTTGGATGCGGAGGGACCGGTGAGCGAGGAAGCGCCGGTGCGCTTTGACCGTAAGGACTTAGAAAGCGTTCTCCCTTCCTTTTTGAGGCTCAAGGAGCAGGTGCCTCCCCTCTACTCCGCCATTAAGGTGGGAGGAAAAAGGGCCTACGAGGCCGCTCGGGAAGGGAAGCCCTTGGAGCTTGGCCCGAGGCCGGTAAAGTACCTGGAGGTGGAACTCCTGGCCTTGGACCCCGAGCCCATACCCCATCCCATCGCTCCTTCGGCCAAGGGCTGGCGGCTTGTGGAAAAGGGGGGGCGCAAGGTGGAGCTTCCTAAGCCCTTGGGGCCCTACCCCACGGCGGTGATCCGCCTGGTGGTGGGCCCTGGCACCTATGTGCGGGCCTTTGCCCGGGACCTGGGGGAAAAGCTCAAGACCAAGGCTTTCCTTTCCGGGCTGGTGCGCACCCGCATCGGCAAGGTGGGGCTGGAGCGGGCGGTGAAGCTTTCTGAACTCTCCCCGGAAAAGGCCATCCCTGAGACCGATATCCTGCCCTTTCCGGTGGTGGAGCTATCCCACACCGAGGCTCGGCGCGTTCTGGAGGGGATCCCCTTGCCCATCCCTGCCTTGGGTTATGTGGCCTTGGTGGATTCCCGAAGAAGGCTTCTGGCCATCGCTGAAGGCGATGGCTTCAAGCTCAAGATAAGGCGTGTCTTTGTCAAGGAGGCGTAGTATGGTGATCGGCGTACCCAAGGAGATCAAGACCCTGGAAAACCGCGTGGCCATGACCCCGGGTGGGGTGGAAAGCCTGGTCAAGCGGGGGCATACCGTTCTGGTGGAGCGGGGAGCGGGTGTGGGTTCCGGCCTATCCGATGCCGAGTACGAGCGGGCGGGGGCTGAGCTGGTGAGCCGGGAAGAGGCCTGGGGAGCGGAGATGGTGGTGAAGGTGAAGGAGCCCCTCCCCGAGGAGTATCCCTTTTTGCGCCCCGGGCTTATCCTCTTTACCTATTTGCACCTGGCCGCTGATCGTGCTCTCACCGAGGCCATGCTGCGAAGCGGGGTCACGGGGATAGCCTACGAGACCGTGCAGCTTCCTGATGGCTCCCTACCCCTATTGGTTCCCATGAGCGAGGTGGCGGGGCGCATGGCCCCCCAGGTGGGGGCCCAGTTCCTGGAGAAGCCCTACGGGGGGCGGGGGGTGCTTTTGGGCGGGGTTCCCGGGGTGGCCCCGGCCAGCGTGGTCATCCTGGGGGGTGGCACCGTGGGCACCAACGCCGCCAAGATCGCCTTGGGTATGGGGGCCCAGGTGACCATCCTGGATGTGAACCACAGGCGCCTTCAGTACCTGGACGATATCTTCGGGGGCCGGGTGGTCACCCTCACCGCCACCGAGGCCAACATCAAGAAGAGCATCCAGCACGCCGATCTCCTCATCGGGGCGGTCTTGGTGCCGGGGGCCAAGGCCCCCAAGCTGGTCACCCGGGATATGCTTCCCCTCATGAAGGAGGGCTCGGTGATCGTGGATGTGGCCGTGGACCAGGGGGGGTGTGTGGAGACCATCCGCCCCACCACCCACGCGGAGCCCACCTATGTGGTGGAGGGAGTGGTGCACTACGGTGTGGCCAACATGCCGGGAGCGGTGCCCAGGACCAGCACCTTCGCCCTTACCAACCAGACCCTCCCCTACGTGCTGAAGCTGGCGGAAAAGGGCCTTCAAGCCCTCCTGGAGGATAGCGCTCTTCTTAAGGGTTTGAACACCTACAAGGGACTCCTCACCCATCCCGGGGTGGCGGAGGCCTTCGGCCTGCCCTATACTCCCCCGGAGGAAGCCCTAAGGAGGTAGGATGCAAGGACGGGTGACGGTAACCGAAGGGGCCTTAGCCTCCTTGCTGGCCCTGGCAGCCCATGAGGTGCCGGGGGTGGTGGGGATGGCCCCGGCGGGGCTAAAGGATCAGGTGGTGCGCATTCTGGGGCGGCAAGAAGCCAGCGAGGGCGTGGTGGTGCGTCAGGACCCGGCCGGCCCTGGCAAGTACGCCGTGGACTTCTACGTGGTGGTGGCGGTAGATACCCGTATCCCCACGGTGGTGGAGTCCCTGGCGGAGCGGGTGGCCTTCGTTGCCAAGAAGCTTGCCGGGGTGGAGCTTTCCCAGGTGCGGGTGCACGTGGTGGGGGTGGGGCGTGGCTAGCCTTGGCCCTGGGGAGGTGGCCGAGGCCTTCCGCTACGCCACGGACTGGTTTTCCGTGTTCGTGGAGGAGATCAACGCCCTCAACGTCTACCCTGTCCCCGATGGGGACACGGGCACCAACATGAACCTCACCCTCCAGTCCGCTCGGCGGGAGCTGGATCTGGCTGACACCTCCAAGATGCCCGAGGTAGCCCGGGCCATCGCCTACGGGAGCCTTTTGGGGGCCCGGGGGAACAGCGGGGTGATCCTTTCCCAGATCCTGAAGGGGTTCAGCGAGGCCCTTCGCAAGAAGGAGGTGCTGGATGCCTCCGCCCTGGCCGAGGCCCTGCGCCTGGGGGCGGAAACCGGATACAGGGCGGTGATGAAGCCAGTGGAGGGCACCATCCTCACCGTGGCCCGGGCTGCTGGGGAGGGAGCCCAAGGGGAGACCCTCGAGGAGATCCTGGAAAATGCCCTTGGCGCAGCCCAAAAGGCCCTGGAGAGGACTCCGGATCTCCTTCCCGTGCTGAAGCAGGCGGGAGTGGTGGACGCTGGGGGTGCGGGGTACGTGCGCTTTTTGGAAGGTATCCGGGGATACCTCCTTAGGCTTCCCCTGCCCGAGCCCCCTAAGGTGGAGCGCTACGCCCAGACCGCCTTCGCCACCGAGGAGTTTGGCTATTGCACAGAGTTCCTCATGGAGGGGGTGGAGGTGCCCATTGAGCGGATCCGGGAGGCGGTAGCGCCTTTTGGGGACTCCTTGCTGGTGGTGGGGGCTGAGGGGTATGTGAAGGGGCATATCCACACCGATGACCCCGATGGCCTCCTGGCCACCGTGGCCCGCTTCGGTCGCATGGTGCGTACCAAGGTGGAGGACATGGCCGAGCAGCACACGGAGATCCTGGCCATGGTGGGGGCAGGGGAGGGGGCCCCTCCTCCCACGGGCCTGGTAGCGGTGGCTCTGGGGCATGGCCCTACCCGGGTCTTCCGCAGCCTGGGGGCCCGGGTGGTGGCGGGAGGGCAGACGCAAAACCCCAGCGTGGAGGACCTGCTTTCCGCCATCAGGAGCGTGGCGAGCCCCAAGGTGATCCTCCTCCCCAACAACCCCAACGTCTTCCTGGCGGCGGAGAAGGCGGCGGAGCTGGCCAAAGCCCAGGGCAAAGAGGTGTACGTGCTCAAAACCCGCACCCTGGGCCAGGGCCTGGCGGCGGCCGTGCGCTACTTTCCCGAGGTGGAAGCGGAGGAGCTTCTTCCGGAGATGGAGGAGGCCCTGAAGGGGGCGGTGACCCTCGAGGTCACCTGGGCCAGCCGGGACGCCGAGGTGGATGGGGTCAAGGTCCTGAAGGATAAGCCCATCGGGCTTCTGGATGGCAGGCTGGTCCTCATGGGGGAAACCCCCGAGGAGGTGCTGGAGGGCCTTATCCGCCTGGCCGGAGAAGACAAGGAGATCCTCACCCTTTTCCTGGGCCCCAACACCCCCAAGGAAAAGGCCGAGGAAGTGGCCAGGAAGTTCCCGGGGCTCGTGGTGGAGATCCTTCCCGGCGGGCCCGAGCTCTACGCCTACCTGGGGGTTTTGGAGTAGCCTAAAGAAAGCTTAAGCTCCTTCCCCCTTTCCCTAGGTATCCTTAAGGAGAAGGGGGATTTATGTGGTGGGATAGGCCAGGAATAGCCAGGGGTTTTCTTGCCGGCCTTGTGGCCTTGGTGCTTACGGCCTGTAACCTGCAAGGCGCTCCACCGGTGAGCGGGGACCTGCCCGTAGGAGGGTATGCCATTGCCCAACTTCCCCCTGCCCAGGAAAGCGGTGGGGAGCTCCGCCCCGGGGTGAGGGTGTACCGTATCGTTCTTCCTCAGGATGGGGCGGTGCGGGTAAGTGCGGTTTCCGCCGATCTCCGACTAAGGGCCCGGCTTCGCCTGGTGCTTTTGGACCAACAGGGGGTGGTGCAGGCGGTGAGCGTGGCCCGGAACTGGTTTGCCGCCAGGCAGGAGCTTGCGCCCCTTTCCTTACGGCCCCAGATCACCACCGACCTCGGGTACCGCCTGAACTTTAAGGGCCAGGAAGGCCAGGTCTTTTACCTAAGGGTGGAAAACTACGCCTTAAGCGAGGACCAGGTGACCCTGTACGCCGACGCCTTTACCCCCAACCCTGCAGGAAACGGGGAAGCCTTCACCACCGGGACCAAGCAGGGGGCCATAGAGTTCGTGGGCGAGTTTGACCGCTATGACGTGGCCTCGGCCACGGGGTACCTGCGCCTTACCTACTCCGGTCCCTTGGACCTGGTGGCCCGCCTCTACCTTTCCCCCGCAGACCCCAACCCCCTGACCTTGGATCCCGTGATGAATTGCGCCCAGATCAGCCCAGCCACCCTTCTCGTGGTGCGTGACCGGGGTCTGGCCCGGGCCGGGTTTGACGAGGAGAATAGCGGGCGGTACAGCCTGGAGATCTCCTCTAACCCCTGTCCCTAAGCCCTTGAGGGATAACTGAGGGAGGACTAAAGGGAGCTAAGCATTTTCTCATGCTTCTTCTTGCCAGAGCGTCCCTTAGAGTGGGGAAATCTGAGTTTTTGTAAACGTTCTAATAGGCTTGGGGGGTAGCCAGGATGAGGCTACCCCCTCATCCTTCTCAGGAAGCTCCAGGATTGACCCGCATACTCAAGGGCGCTATGCGGGGTTTGCTGATCTTGCTCTTCTCTGCCCTGGCCGTTGCCGGGGCCTGGGCCCAGATGGCGGGCCAGAAGACCATGGTCCTCGAGGCCACCGCCTACACCTCCAGCGTGCGGGAAACCGACTCCACTCCCTTTGTCACCGCCACCGGCATGCGTGCTCGCCTGGGGGTTCTGGCGGTGAGCCCGGACCTCCTCAAGGTTTTGCCCTACGGCACCAAGGTGCGCCTTAGGGACCTGGGTTCCGTGTACGGCCGGGGCCGGGGGCAGTTTGACTACCTTTTCCGGGAGCGTATCTTCGTGGTGGCCGACGTGATGCACCCTAGGATGCGGGGGAAGGTGGACGTCTGGCTTCCCGACCGGGCCACGGCCCTGCGTTTTGGCCGCAGGATCGTGGAGCTGGAGGTGGTGGAATATCCCAGGCGCTAAGGGTCCTGGGTTTCCTTATTCTTAGGGCGTGCGCTTTGCCCTCTTCCTGGCCCTGGCCCACCTTCGGCGTAGACCCCTGCAGACGGGGCTGGCCCTTTTAGGGGTAGGGGTGGGGGTGGCGGTCCTCCTCGCCGCCCTTTCCCTCACCAATGGCTTTGTCAGCGGCCTGGTGCGGGCCACCTTGAAGGCCTATCCCCACCTGGTCCTCTTCAGCTTAAGCGAGGAGCTTCCTCCCTTTCCCAGAGGGGAACATCCGGAGGTGGAAGCCTACGCACCCTTCGCTGCCACCAAGGCGCTTTTAACCCGTCCGGCGGAGGGCGCCAGGGGTCCTGGGGTGGACTTCGCCACCCTGGTGGGCTTGGGCGTGGGAGGTGAGGCCCTCTATCCCGATCTCGGGCTAAGGTTGGAACCCGGGGGCATTTACCTGGGCTCGGCCCTGCAACAGTCCCTGGGAGCCTTTGTGGGGGATAGGCTCTACGCCATGTCCGCCACCCAGGAGCGGGTGGAGCTAAGGGTCTTGGGGGCGTTTCGCACGGGAAACTACCTCTTGGACTCCGCCTATGCCTTTGTGGATCTGAAAACGGTGGAGAGGCTTTCCGGCATACGGGCCCAGGGGTACCAGGTGCGCCTTAAGGACCCCTGGCGGGCCAAGGAGATAGGGGTGGTCCTTGCGGGCACTCGCTTTTTTCCCCAGGCCTGGCAGGATACCCAGCGCACCCTTTTGGAGCAGCTTTCCCTGCAGAAGCGGGTCCTGGGCATCCTGATCTTCCTGATTGTGGCGGTGGCCGCCTTGGGGGTGGCCAACCTTCTGGTGCTTAAGGTGGTGGAGAAGACCCCGGAGATCGCCCTGCTTCGGGCCATGGGAGCCTCGAGGCTCACTGTGGGAATGGTCTTCGCCCTGGAAGGGGTTTTTCTGGGGATTGGGGGGGTTCTTCTGGGCAATCTCTTGGGGTATCTTCTTTGCCTCTACCTTTCCCTTCGCCCGGTGAACCTTCCCGGGGAGCTTTACTTCCTCACCCACCTGCCCGTGGAGATGCGCCTTTCCGACTTCCTTCTGGTGAGCGCCGCGAGCCTTTTCGCCACCTTCCTTTCCGCCCTTCTTCCCCTGTTCCGCGCCCTCGGAGTCCAGCCCGGCGTAGTCCTAAGGTAGTTGCCAAGAAGGGCCTCCTGCCCTAGACTCTTTAGGGCGGGCCGGTGTAGCTCAGCGGTAGAGCAACCGCCTCGTAAGCGGTAGGCCGCCGGTTCGAATCCGGCCACCGGCTCCAGGCCAAGTTCATCCCTTTCCGCCCCGCCGGCTGGCGGGGTTTTGCTTTGCCTCGCTTGCCAAAACGCCTCTTGCCCTGTACACTAGTCAAGTTGAGGGCCCTCAGGGCCAGCCCCCTGGCCCTGAGGGTGCTGCCCTGTGTGGGCGAACGCCAGGGGGAGGGTTTTCCCCTGGGTGGATCTTGAGAACACGGGGGCAAGTCCAAGAAGAAGGGAGTGGTGGCACTGCCGACGATCAACCAGCTAGTCAGAAAGGGCCGCGAGAAGGTCCAGAAGAAGAGCAAGGTTCCGGCCTTGAAGGGAGCGCCCTTCCGCCGGGGGGTGTGCACCGTGGTGCGCACCGTGACCCCCAAGAAGCCTAACTCCGCCTTGCGTAAGGTGGCCAAGGTGCGCCTTACCTCCGGGTACGAGGTGACCGCCTACATTCCTGGCGAGGGGCATAACCTGCAGGAGCACTCTGTGGTCCTCGTCCGGGGTGGTCGTGTTAAGGACCTGCCGGGTGTGCGTTACCACATCGTGCGTGGGGTTTACGACGCCCAGGGTGTGAAGGACCGCAAGAAGAGCCGCTCCAAGTACGGAACCAAGAAGCCCAAGGAGACCAAGGGCGCGGCCCCGGCCAAGAAGAAGTAGGTGAACTATGGCGCGGAGAAGAAGAGCAGAGGTACGCCAACTGCAGCCTGACCTGGTCTACGGGGATGTGGTGGTGTCGGCCTTCATCAACAAGATCATGCGGGATGGCAAGAAGAACCTGGCTGCCCGCATCTTCTACGAGGCCTGCCGCATTATCCAGGAGAAGACTGGGCAGGAACCTTTGAAGATCTTCAAGCAAGCGGTGGAGAACGTAAAGCCGAAGATGGAGGTGCGTTCTCGCCGCGTGGGTGGGGCCAACTACCAGGTGCCCATGGAGGTCTCCCCCAGGAGGCAGCAATCCTTGGCCCTGCGTTGGCTGGTCCAGGCGGCCAATGCCCGTCCCGAGCGGGGGGCTGCCGTGCGCATCGCCCATGAACTCATGGATGCGGCCGAGGGCAAGGGCGGAGCGGTTAAGAAGAAGGAGGACGTGGAGCGCATGGCCGAGGCCAACCGCGCCTACGCCCACTACCGGTGGTAAGCCATGGCGGTCAAGGTAGAGTACGACTTAAAGAGGCTCCGCAACATCGGCATCGCCGCCCATATCGATGCCGGTAAGACCACCACCACCGAGCGCATCCTTTTCTACACCGGCAAGATCCACAAGATCGGTGAGGTCCACGAGGGTGCGGCCACCATGGATTTCATGGAGCAGGAGCGGGAGCGGGGCATCACCATTACCGCTGCCGTGACCACCTGCTTCTGGAAGGACCACCGCATCAACATCATCGATACCCCGGGCCACGTGGACTTCACCATCGAGGTGGAGCGCTCCATGCGGGTGTTGGATGGGGCTATCGTGGTCTTCGACTCCAGCCAGGGGGTGGAGCCCCAGTCGGAGACCGTCTGGCGCCAGGCGGAGAAGTACAGGGTTCCCCGCATCGCCTTCGCCAACAAGATGGACAAAACGGGGGCCGACCTCTGGTTGGTAATCCGCACCATGCAGGAGCGCCTGGGGGCCAGGCCGGTGGTGATGCAGCTTCCCATTGGCCGGGAGGATACCTTCTCGGGGATCATCGATGTCCTTCGAATGAAGGCCTACACCTACGGCAACGACCTGGGTACCGACATTCGCGAGATTCCCATCCCCGAGGAATACCTGCCCCAGGCCCGGGAGTACCATGAGAAGCTCATCGAGGTGGCCGCCGACTTCGATGAGAATGTGATGCTCAAGTACCTCGAGGGCGAGGAGCCCACCGAGGAGGAGCTGGTGGCGGCCATCCGCAAGGGCACCATCGACATCCAGATCACCCCCGTGTTCCTGGGGTCCGCCTTGAAGAACAAGGGGGTCCAGCTTCTCCTGGATGCGGTGGTGGATTACTTGCCTTCCCCCTTGGACATTCCCCCCATCAGGGGCACCACGCCCGAGGGGGATGAGGTGGAGATCTACCCCGACCCCAATGGCCCCTTGGCGGCTTTGGCCTTCAAGATCATGGCCGACCCCTACGTGGGCCGCCTCACCTTCATCCGGGTCTACTCTGGCACCATCACCTCTGGCTCCTACGTGTACAACACCACCAAGGGCCGGAAGGAGCGGGTAGCCCGGCTTCTCAGGATGCACGCCAACCATCGGGAGGAGGTGGAAGAGCTTAGGGCCGGGGATCTGGGGGCGGTGGTGGGCCTTAAGGAGACCATCACCGGGGACACCCTGGTGGGTGAGGATGCTCCGCGCATTGTCCTGGAGTCCATTGAGGTGCCTGAGCCCGTCATCGACGTGGCCATCGAGCCCAAGACCAAGGCAGATCAGGACAAGCTCTCCCAGGCCCTGGCCCGCTTGGCGGAGGAGGACCCCACCTTCCGCGTTTCCACCCACCCCGAGACCGGCCAAACCATCATCAGTGGGATGGGAGAGCTCCACCTGGAGATCATCGTGGACCGCCTGAGGCGGGAGTTCAAGGTGGAGGCCAACGTGGGCAAGCCCCAGGTGGCCTACCGCGAGACCATCACCCGCCCGGTGGACGTGGAAGGCAAGTTCATTCGCCAAACCGGTGGCCGTGGCCAGTACGGCCACGTGAAGATCAAGGCCGAGCCCCTGCCTCGTGGGTCAGGCTTTGAGTTTGTCAACGCCATCGTGGGTGGGGTGATCCCCAAGGAGTACATCCCTGCGGTGCAGAAGGGCATCGAGGAGGCCATGCAGTCGGGTCCCTTGATCGGTTTCCCCGTGGTGGACGTGAAGGTTACCCTCTACGACGGTTCCTACCACGAGGTGGACTCCAGCGAGATGGCCTTTAAGATCGCGGGCTCTATGGCCATCAAGGAGGCGGTGCAGAAGGGGGATCCTGTGATCCTCGAGCCCATCATGCGGGTGGAGGTTACCACCCCCGAGGAGTACATGGGCGACGTCATTGGCGACCTTAACGCCCGCCGGGGCCAGATCCTGGGCATGGAGCCTCGGGGGAATGCCCAGGTGATCCGGGCCTATGTGCCCTTGGCGGAGATGTTCGGTTACGCTACGGACCTCCGTTCCAAGACGCAGGGTAGGGGCTCCTTCGTCATGTTCTTCGATCACTACCAGGAAGTTCCTAAGCAAATCCAGGAGAAGCTCATTAAGGGTCAGTAGGAATGCTTGGGGGTGGGCCTTTGGGCCTGCCCCACATGCGGAAAGGAGAGCGAAGATGGCCAAGGGCGAGTTTATCCGTACGAAGCCTCACGTGAACGTGGGGACGATTGGGCACGTGGACCACGGGAAGACGACGTTGACTGCGGCGTTGACGTTTGTTACGGCGGCGGAGAACCCGAATGTGGAGGTGAAGGACTACGGGGATATAGACAAGGCGCCGGAGGAGCGTGCGCGGGGGATTACGATCAACACGGCGCATGTGGAGTACGAGACGGCGAAGCGGCACTATTCGCACGTGGATTGTCCTGGGCACGCGGACTACATCAAGAACATGATTACGGGTGCGGCGCAGATGGACGGGGCGATTTTGGTGGTGTCGGCGGCGGACGGGCCGATGCCGCAGACGCGGGAGCACATTTTGCTGGCGCGCCAGGTGGGGGTGCCGTACATTGTGGTGTTTATGAACAAGGTGGACATGGTGGACGATCCGGAGCTTTTGGATTTGGTGGAGATGGAGGTGCGGGATCTTTTGAACCAGTACGAATTTCCTGGGGACGAGGTTCCGGTGATTCGGGGGAGCGCGTTGTTGGCGTTGGAGCAGATGCACCGGAATCCGAAGACGCGGCGTGGGGAGAACGAGTGGGTGGATAGGATTTGGGAGCTGTTGGATGCGATTGACGAGTACATACCCACGCCGGTGCGGGATGTGGACAAGCCTTTTTTGATGCCTGTGGAGGACGTGTTCAGCATTACTGGGCGTGGTACGGTGGCGACGGGGCGGATTGAGCGTGGGAAGGTGAAGGTTGGGGACGAGGTGGAGATTGTGGGTTTGGCTGCTGAGACGCGGCGGACGGTGGTGACGGGTGTGGAGATGCACCGTAAGACGCTGCAGGAGGGGATAGCTGGGGACAACGTAGGTTTGTTGCTGCGGGGTGTAAGCCGGGAGGAGGTGGAGCGGGGGCAGGTGCTGGCGAAGCCTGGGAGCATTACGCCGCACACGAAGTTTGAGGCGTCGGTGTATGTGTTGAGGAAGGAGGAGGGGGGTAGGCACACGGGGTTTTTTTCTGGGTACCGTCCGCAGTTTTACTTTCGGACGACGGATGTGACGGGGGTGGTGCAGCTGCCGGCTGGGGTGGAGATGGTGATGCCTGGGGACAATGTGACGTTTACGGTGGAGCTGATCAAGCCGGTGGCGTTGGAGGAGGGGTTGCGGTTCGCCATTCGGGAGGGTGGGCGGACCGTGGGCGCCGGCGTGGTCACCAAGATCCTAGAGT